>NZ_JAKMAY010000063.1:0-23732 GCF_022015835.1 Streptomyces sp. ICN903
GCTTGGGGGCCGCCTTGCGGGGGGCGGCGGGCTTCGCGGCGGACTTCTTGGCGCCTCCGGCGCCGTTGCCCGCGTCGAACGCGTCGGTCAGCTTGCGTACCACCGGCGCCTCGATCGTCGAGGACGCCGAACGGACGAATTCACCGAGTTCCTGGAGCTTGGCCATGACGACCTTGCTCTCGACTCCAAGCTCCTTGGCGAGCTCGTATACCCGGACCTTAGCCACTTCGCTCCTTACGGTCCGGGGGGATTCGTCCGCCGGACCTTCGCTACTGCATGGGCGTACTCATCGCGTACTCATCGAGTGCTCATCGCAATCTCGACCTACTTCCAACTCGCGAGGTACCTGTCCCGCACGGCGGGGTGCCGTACGGACGTCGTGCGTGCTTGCTGTCTTACGGTGTTGCCCGCGGTACTGCCTGCTGCAGTTCCGCGGTATCGAGCGGTCCGCCGGCCCGGAAGGCCCGCTGGAACGCCCGGCGGCGGACCGCCAGGTCGACACAGGTCGGTGCGGGGTGCAGATAAGCACCCCGGCCGGGCAGCGTACCGCGATGGTCCGGAACGCATCTGTTCCCGACCAGCACCACACGCAGCAGATCGCCCTTGCCCGACCGCTCCCGACAACCCACACAGGTGCGTTCAGGGCATGCGCGGGCGCGCGTCCGGTCAGACACTCTTCAGTCTACCTCCCCGCGCCGATTGCGCCGTTGGCGGGGTCGCCAGGGGGGTACGGACGGTGACAGAACTCTCAGCCCCTCTCCGCGCCGCTCCCCCGGTGCTCCCCACCGCGTTCTCCGCTCTGCTCGACGTCCGGGCGGATGTCGATCCGCCAGCCGGTGAGCCGGGCGGCGAGCCGGGCGTTCTGCCCTTCCTTCCCGATCGCCAGCGAGAGCTGGTAGTCGGGCACGGTGACCCTGGCCGACCGGGCCGCGGCGTCCACGACGTCCACCCTGCTCACCCTGGCGGGCGAGAGCGCGTTGGCCACCATCTCGGCCGGGTCGTCCGACCAGTCCACGATGTCGATCTTCTCGCCCTGCAGCTCGGCCATCACGTTGCGCACCCGGCCGCCCATCGGGCCGATGCACGCGCCCTTGGCGTTCAGGCCCGCGCGGGTGGACCGTACCGCGATCTTGGTGCGGTGCCCGGCCTCGCGCGCGATGGCCGCGATCTCCACCGAGCCGTCCGCGATCTCGGGCACCTCCAGGGCGAAGAGCTTCTTCACCAGGTTGGGGTGGGTGCGCGAGAGGGTCACCGACGGACCGCGTACGCCCTTGGCGACCCGCACGACATAGGTGCGCAGCCGGGTGCCGTGCGAGTAGTCCTCGCCGGGCACCTGCTCCTGCGGGGGCAGGATCGCCTCGAGCCTGCCGATGTCAACAAGGACGCTGCGCGGATCCTTCCCCTGCTGGACGACCCCCGTGACGATGTCGCCCTCGCGTCCGGCGTACTCGCCGAGGGTGACCTCCTCCTCGGCGTCCCGCAGACGCTGCAGGATGACCTGCTTGGCGGTGGTCGCGGCGATCCGGCCGAACCCGGAGGGGGTGTCGTCGAACTCGCGCGGCTCGGCGCCCTCGGGCAGGTCGGCGGGGTCCTCCTTGGCCCACACCGTCACATGGCCGGTGGAGCGGTCCAGCTCCACGCGGGCCTGGCGGCGGCTTCCCTCGGTGCGGTGGTACGCGATGAGGAGAGCGGCCTCGATCGCCTCGACCAACAGGTCGAAGGAGATCTCCTTCTCCCTCACCAGACCCCGCAGGGCACTCATGTCGATGTCCACGGCTACGCCTCCTCCTGGCTCTCTTCGTCAGAGGCCGCAGCCTGACGCGCCTTCTCGGCCTTCTCGGCGGCCTTGCGGTTGAACTCGATCTCCACCCGGGCCCTGGCGATCTCGGTGTAGGCGAGCCGGCGGGCGGTGGGCCTGCGCCCCTTGACGCCGGGCACCTCCATGTCCACGCCGTCCTCGTCCGCCGCGCCGACGCGGGCGACCAGCTCGCCGCCGCCCGCCTCCTGTGTCAGCTGCGCCCTGACCAGCCTGCCGACGGCGCGGCGGTAGTGCCGCGGCTCGGTCAGCGGGCGGTCGGTGCCGGGTGAGGTGACCTCCAGGACGTACGGGGCGCCGCCCATCACGTCGGTCTCGTCCAGCGCCTCGGAGGCCTCGCGGCTCAGCTCCGCGCAGGTGTCGAGTTGTACGCCGTCGTCGGAGTCCACCACCACGCGCAGCACCCGCCGTCTTCCGGCCGGAGTCACGGCGATCTCCTCGAGATCCAGCCCCTTCGCGGTGACGAGAGGCTCCAGCAGTCCTCGCAGCCTCTCGCTCTGGGTGGTGCTCATCCGGGTGACTCCTCGGCCGCGTGTGCTGTTGTGGGAACGTCCAGTCCTGGGGTTACGGGGGTCAAGCCTATCGTCTGCCGCGGGTCGCGCCGACCAGACGGCCCGGACGTCCGGAGGCGCTGCGCCGGGCGGCCGTCCCCCGCACGGGGCATGCGCGGGGCGCGGCGGTGCCCCGCCGAGGGGGACGGTACGAACACGGGTACGCTCACATCCGCGGTGATCGCCGCCCGTCCCCCCGCGCCGCCGAACCACCTGCCCTGGGAGCGCCCGTGCCGTTCGACCCGCGTCCCCGCCGGCGGAGCCTGCTGGCCACCGGTGCGGCGGGCGCCGCCGCGCTGCTGCTGACCGGATGCTCGCAGGAGGAGCCGACGGCCGCCGAGCGCAGGCTCGCCTCCGCGGGCGAGCGGCTGCGCGGCGCCGCCGCACGCGGCAGCGCCGCGCTGCTGGCCCGCTACGACCGCACCCTCGCCGCGCACCCGGACCTGGCGGAGCGGCTGAGACCGCTGCGGGCGGACGTGGCGCGGCATGTGAGGGCCTTCGGCGGGACGGAGCCCGGCGCTTCGGCGAGCCCGAAGACCTCCGGATCCCCCAGGGCCTCCGCGGGCACCGGCGGCCCCCCGGCCCCGGACGCCTCCCGGAGCGCCGAATCGGGCGTGCCCGCCGATCCCGGGCGCGCGCTGTCCGCCCTCGCGAACGCCGAACGCGCCGCGGCCGACGCCCTCACCCGGGCCCTCGACGGCGCCCCGCCCGAGCTCGCCCGGCTGTTCGCGTCCGTCGCGGCGGCCGGGGCGGTCCACGTCTACCTGCTCACGGACGGCGAGTGATGAACCAGGCGGCGAACCCCGCGACGAATCCGGCGGCGAGCCCGGCGACGGCAACGGCCGCTTCCCCGGGCTCCCCCGCGTCCCCCTCCCCCGGCGGGAAGGACGACGCCGCCCTGACCGCCCTGCAGGCCGCGCTCTCGGCCGAGCACGCCGCCGTCTACGGCTACGGCGTCGTGGGCGGGCGGATCGCCGAGGACCGGCGCGCACAGGCGCGGCAGGCACACGACGCCCACCGCGCGCGCCGTGACGCCCTGCGCCGCGCGGTGCGGCGGATGGGCGGCACTCCCGAGCCCGCCGCGGCGGCCTACTCCCTGCCCTTCCCGGTCCCGGACGGCGCCGCGGCGGTGCGGCTCGCCGCCGAGCTGGAGGAGCGGGTGGCCGCCGTCTACGCCGATCTGGTCCGGGCCGGCGAGGACGGGCTGCGGCGGGAGGCGGCCGCCGCGCTGCGGGAGGCCGCCGTCCGCGCGGCACGCTGGCGCGGCACGGGCGTACCCTTCCCAGGTCTCGCCGAGCGCGCCGCGCCGGCGGGCCCGGAGTCCCTCTGAAGGGCTCCTCCGCGCAACGCCGACGACGAAAGGGACGCCCGGCATGACATCGGCTCCGCACGTCGAACCCCCGCAGCGGCTGGTGCGCTTCCTGGGCGCGGACTCCCCCTGGCTGGCACGGCTGCCCGGCCTGGTGCGGGCGTCGCTGGAGCGCTGGGAGCTGACGGCCGAGCGGGTGGTCTCCCCCGGCGGACGCGGCAGCCTGGTCGTCCTGGTCCGCCGCGCGGACGGCTCACCGGCCGCGCTGAAGCTGCGCGCCGCCGGCGCGGCGGACGAGGCGGCGGCACTGTCCCGATGGGAGGGACACGGCGCCGTACGGCTGCTGGACGCCGCGCCCGAGGACGGCGCACTGCTGCTGGAACGGCTGCACGCGGACGTGTCGCTGCGTTCGCTGCCGGACGCGAAGGCCACCCTGGAGGCGGTCTCGGCGCTGCACCGGCTGTGGGTGTCCCCCACGCCCCCGGGCGTCCCCGACGACGAGCACCCCTTCAAAAGCGTCGAGGAGCACACCGCCCGGGCGGCGGAGGGCATCCGCGCGCATGTGCCGAGGGAGGCCCGCCCGCTGGCCGACGAGGCCCTGGCGCTGCGCTCCGAACTGCTCGCCGGCGCTCCCGAGAACGTGCTGCTGCACGGCGACTTCCGGCAGGGCGCGGTGCTGTCGGGGGATCCGGGGCGGGCGCACTGGCTGGTGGTCGGTCCCGATCCGCTGGTGGGCGAGCGGGCGTACGACCTGGCCCGGCTGGTCCGCGACCGGCTGCACGACCTGGCCGCCGGATCCGGCGCTCCGGCGATCGCCCGGCGCCGGGTGGGCAAACTGGCGAACTCCCTGGACGTGGACCGCGAACGGCTGCGCGGCTGGAGCCTGTACCGGGCGGTGGAGTCGGGCGCGCGGCACATCGCCGCCGGCGACCGTGCCGACGGCGAGGCGCTTCTGGAGTTCGCCGGCTGGCTGTGAGCCGTCGCCGCGGGCCCCTCACCGGGGCCCGCGGCGACGGCTCAGGCGGTCGCGCCGGCCGAGCGGACCAGCCGCTCCACCGCCTCGTCCACCGGCACCTCCTCGCGCTCGCCTGTGCGCCGGTCCTTCAGCTCCACCAGGCCCTTGGCCGCGCCCCGGCCCACCACCAGGATCTCCGGCACGCCGATCAGCTCCGCGTCGGTGAACTTCACACCGGGCGAGACGCCCGTACGGTCGTCCACCAGGACGCGCACCCCGGCCGAGGCCAGCCTCCCGGCCAGTTCCAGTGCCATCTCGATCTGGGTGCCCTTGCCGGCGGCGACGACGTGGACGTCGGCCGGGGCGACCTCGCGCGGCCAGCACAGGCCCTGGCCGTCGGCCGTCTGCTCGGCGAGCGCGGCCACCGCGCGGGAGACGCCGATGCCGTAGGAGCCCATGGTGACGCGGACGGGCTTGCCCTCGCGGCCGAGCACGTCCAGGGAGAAGGCGTCGGCGTACTTGCGGCCGAGCTGGAAGATGTGGCCGATCTCGATGGCCCGGTCCAGCTTCAGCCCCTCCCCGCAGGACGGGCAGGGGTCGCCGTCCTCGACGGTGACCACGTCCAGGTACTCGTCGACCTCGAAGTCGCGGCCGCACACCACGTTGCGGGCGTGGGTGTCGGGCTTGTTGGCCCCGGTGATCCAGGAGGTGCCGGGGGCCACGCGCGGGTCGGCGACGTAGCGGAAGGCGATGCCGGCCAGCCCCTGCGGGCCGACGTAACCGCGCACCAGGGCGGGGCGGCCGGTGAAGTCCTCGGCGGTGACCAGTTCCACGGTGGCGGGCGCCAGGTGCTCGGTGAGCTTGCCGAGGTCCACCTCGCGGTCGCCGGGCACGCCCACGGCCCAGATCTCCCCGTCCACCTTGACCAGCAGGTTCTTCAGGGTGGCGGAGGCGGGCACGCCCAGGTGGTCGGCGAGGGTCTCGATGGTGGGGGTGTCGGGGGTGTCCAGCTCCTCGACGGGCGGGTGGCCCATGGGGTCGGCCGGCTTCAGCGGGAAGGTGACGGCCTCGGTGTTGGCCGCGTAGCCGCAGGCCGGGCAGTCGGCGAAGGTGTCCTCGCCGGCGGCGGCCGGGGCGAGGAACTCCTCGGAGGCCGAGCCGCCCATCGCACCCGAGACGGCGGAGACGACCCGGTGGTCCAGGCCGAGCCGGGTGAAGATCCGCACGTACGCCTCGCGGTGCAGCCGGTAGGACTCGGCCAGCTCCTCGTCGGTGGTGTCGAAGGAGTAGGAGTCCTTCATCAGGAACTCCCGGCCGCGCAGGACGCCCGAGCGCGGGCGGGCCTCGTCGCGGTACTTGGTCTGGATCTGGTAGAGCATCACCGGCAGGTCCTTGTAGGACGTGCACTGGTCCTTGACGACCTGGGTGAAGATCTCCTCGTGGGTGGGCCCGAGGAGGTAGTCGGCGCCCTTGCGGTCCTTGAGGCGGAACAGCAGGTCGCCGTACTCCTCCCAGCGGCCCGAGGTCTCGTAGGGCTCCTTCGGCAGCAGGGCCGGGAGCAGTACTTCCTGGGCGCCGATGGCGTCCATCTCCTCGCGCACGATCCGGGTGACGTTCTCCAGGACCTGCTTGCCCAGCGGCAGCCAGGTCCAGATCCCGGCGGCGGTGCGGCGTACGTAGCCGGCGCGGACCAGGAGCCTGTGGCTGATGGTCTCGGCGTCGGCCGGGTCCTCGCGCAGCGTCTTCAGCATGAGCCGGGACATGCGCTGGACACGGGCTGCCATGGGTTTCTCCTGCGTGCGGTGGGTCGGTTTGCGGGGCCGCGGCGGTGCTGCGGCCCGCCCAGGAGACTACCGGCGCCGCAGCGGCAGCGGCGCACCCATCACCGCGTACGGGCTCCCGGCACTCGGGAACAGCACGTGGCGGGCCAGGTCGCGGTAGCCGAGCGAGCGGTAGAGGGCACGGGCCGGGCTCTCGGTGTCGATCGCGGAGAGGATGGAGCGCGGTTCGGCGGCGGCGTCGGTGATCGTGGTGATCAGCTCCCGGCCGAGGCCGTGCTTCTGGTACGCCGGGTGGACGTGCAGCTCGGTGATGACGAAGGCGTCGTCCAGCCATCCGGCGTTCCCGTTGCGCCGCAGGTACGGCTCGACAACCGTGGACCACCACTGCGTACGGTCGTTGGGCATGCCGTAGACGAAGCCGACCAGCCGCCCGTGCGGCGTGGTGGCGCCCAGTGCCCGGACTCCGGGGGAGGCGGCGTGCCGCAGCACGATGTGGCGGCGCACCTCCACCTCGTCGTCGGTCAGTCCGAAGGCGACGGCCTGTACGGCGAGTGCCTCGTCCACGCGGGCTGCGAGGTCCAGGGGACCGACCTGGGCGTCTTCCATGGTGAACGACCATACTGGAGGGGCCGGGTGGATCCGGCGAACACCCGCGCGGGCGGCGGCCGGTCCGGGACCGCTCAGAACAGCACGCTCATGAACTCGCCGACCTCGCGGAAGCCGACCCGGCGGTAGGCGGCGCGGGCGGCGGTGTTGTAGTCGTTGACGTAGAGGCTGACGACCGGGGAGACCTCGGTCAGCGCGTAGCGCAGCACCGCCGCCATGCCGGCGACGGACAGGCCCCGGCCGCGGTGTTCGGGCGCGACCCACACGCCCTGGATCTGGCACGCCCGCGGTGTGACGGCGCCGATCTCGGCCTTGAAGACCACCCGGCCGTCCTCGATGCGGGCGAAGGAGCGGCCGGCGCCGACCAGTTCGGCGACCCGGGCCTGGTAGATCAGCCCGCCGTCCCCGGCCATCGGCGAGACGCCGACCTCCTCGGTGAACATCGCCACGCAGGCGGGCATCAGCACATCCATCTCGTCCTTGCGGACGCGCCGCACGTACGGGTCGGGCCGTATGCCCTCAGGCATACGGTCGGCGACCATCAGCGGCTGGTGGCGGCGGACTTCGCGGGCCGGCCCCCAGTGCGGCTCCAGCCGGGCCCACAGGGCCGCGGTGGGCCCGGCCGGGCCGACGACCGACGAGCAGCGCCGCCCCTGGCGGCGTGCCCGCTCGGCGAAGGCGCGCACCGCCTCCCGCCCCGCGCACACGGGGACGAGGTTGGCGCCCGCGTAGCACAGGGACTCCAGCCGCCCGCGGTGGTACCAGCCCCACATCTCGCCGCCCAGCCGCCACGGGTCCAGACCGGCGACCCGGACGCGGGCGGCGACGAAGGCGTTGTTGACCGGTTCGCGGTCGAGTACCGCGAGGGCGTCGTCGAGCTCGTGGGGCTCGACGACACGGGTGGTGGTGGTCGTCAACACGTGGGATGCCTCACCGTGCGGCCGTGGTGGCGGGGGAGCGTCTTTTCGACTCTACCCCCGGGCTGTGGCGGGCGGCCCCGGCCGGTCGGTCAGCTGACGGAGACCTCCGGCTCGCCGGAGATCACGCCGTCCTTCTCCATCTGCTCGGCGATCTTCATGGCCTCGTCGATGAGGGTCTCGACGATCTTCGACTCGGGGACGGTCTTGATGACCTCGCCCTTGACGAAGATCTGGCCCTTGCCGTTGCCGGAGGCGACCCCGAGGTCGGCCTCGCGGGCCTCGCCGGGCCCGTTGACGACGCAGCCCATGACGGCCACCCGCAGCGGGACCTCCATGCCCGCCAGACCGGCGGTGACCTCGTCGGCGAGCTTGTAGACGTCCACCTGGGCGCGGCCGCAGGAGGGGCAGGAGACGATCTCCAGCCGGCGCTGGCGCAGGCCGAGGGACTCCAGGATCTGGATGCCGACCTTGATCTCCTCCACCGGCGGCGCGGACAGCGAGACGCGGATGGTGTCGCCGATGCCCTCGCTCAGCAGGGCGCCGAAGGCGACGGCCGACTTGATGGTGCCCTGGAAGGCCGGGCCGGCCTCGGTGACGCCCAGGTGGAGGGGGTAGTCGCACCGGGCCGCGAGCTGCCGGTAGGCGTTGACCATCACGACCGGGTCGTTGTGCTTGACCGAGATCTTGATGTCGCGGAAGCCGTGCTCCTCGAACAGCGAGCACTCCCACAGCGCGGACTCCACCAGCGCCTCGGGGGTGGCCTTGCCGTACTTGGCCAGCAGCCGCTTGTCCAGGGAGCCGGCGTTGACGCCGATGCGGATGGGGACACCGGCGTCGGAGGCCGCCTTGGCGATCTCCTTGACCTTGTCGTCGAACTGCCGGATGTTGCCCGGGTTGACGCGCACGGCCGCACAGCCGGCGTCGATGGCGGCGAAGACGTACTTGGGCTGGAAGTGGATGTCCGCGATCACCGGGATCTGGGACTTCTTCGCGATGATCGGCAGCGCCTCGGCGTCGTCCTGGGACGGGCAGGCCACCCGGACGATCTCGCAACCCGAAGCGGTCAGCTCCGCGATCTGCTGGAGCGTGGCGCCGACGTCGGCGGTGACGGTGGTGGTCATCGACTGCACGGAGACCGGGGCGTCGCCTCCGACGGCCACCGAGCCGACCTGGATCTTCCGGCTGACCCGTCTGTCGGCCAGTTTGGTCGGTACGGACGGCATTCCGAGCGAAATGGCTGTCATTGTGGTGTGCAACCCCAAGCTGTGGTTCAGTGCCCCGTTCGGCGGCGGGCTCCGGCCTCCGAGATTACGGTACGCCCGGTGCCCGGGGCACACCGTGGTCCGCCGTACGCGGTGCGGGGCCGCGGGCGCGCGCCCGCGGCCCCGCACCGCCGCGTCAGCCGGTCAGGCGTACGGGGTTGACCACGTCCGCGATGAGCACCAGCAGCGTGAAGCAGACGAAGACGCCCGCCACCACGTACGCCACCGGCATCATCTTCGCCACGTCGAACGGGCCGGGGTCGGGGCGGCGCAGCACCCTGGCCAGGCCCCGGCGCAGCGACTCCCACAGGGCTCCCGCGATGTGGCCGCCGTCCAGCGGCAGCAGCGGCAGCATGTTGAACAGGAACAGGGAGAGGTTGAACAGGGCGAGGGTGAGGAGGGTGATCGCCACCCGCTGCTCCGCCGGGATCTCCAGGGCGAAGATCTCCCCGCTGACGCGGGCCGCGCCGACCACGCCCATCGGGGAGTCCTGTTCGCGCTCGGCGCCGGCGAAGGCCGCGTTCCACAGGCCGGGGATCTTCTCCGGCAGGCGGGTCAGCGCCTCGGCGCCGGCGACCATCATGTCGCCCATGCGGTCCACGGCCTGCGGGAAGGACTGCTCGACCACGCCGGTGGCCGGGGAGAAGCCGAGGAAGCCGGTGGTGACGTACTCGCCCTCGACGTAGCCACCGCGCCCGTCGGACTTGGCGACCTGGTTCTTCACCAGGTTCGCCTGGAGGACCTGGCGCTCGCCGTCGCGCTCGACGGTGATGGTGGCCGGTCCGATGGTGTCCCGGATGCGCCGCTGGAGGTCGTCCCACTCGGTGACCTCGGCCCCGTTGAAGGCCACGATGGTGTCGCCGGGCTTCAGGCCGGCGGCCTTGGCTGGGGAGTCGGGGGCGCCCTTCGGGCAGGTGTCGGTGCGCTCGGAGACCCTGACCACGCACTCGGAGACGGAGGAGACGGTGGTGGTCGTGGTGTTGATGCCGAAGGTCATCAGCGTGCCGAGGAAGATCGCCACGGCCAGCACCAGGTTCATGAACGGGCCGGCGAACATCACGATCACGCGCTTCCAGGGCTTGCGCGTGTAGAACATCCGCTTCTCGTCGCCCGGCTGGAGCTCCTCGTAGGCCGCCGCGCGGGCGTCCTCGATCATCCCCCGGAAGGGGGAGGTGGAGCGCTGCCGGACGGCGCCGTCGTCACCGGGCGGGAACATGCCGATCATGCGGATGTAGCCGCCCAGCGGGATCGCCTTGATGCCGTACTCGGTCTCGCCCTTCTTCCGCGACCACAGGGTGGGGCCGAAGCCGACCATGTACTGCGGCACGCGGACGCCGAACATCTTGGCCGTGGACAGGTGGCCCAGTTCGTGCCAGGCGATGGAGAACAGCAGGCCGACGACGAAGACGACTATGCCGAGGATGGTCATCACCGTCGTCATGCGCGTGCCTCCGCTGTCGGTCGTGTCATGTGTGCCGCCAGTTCGCGGGCGCGGGCGCGCGCCCAGGTCTCGGCGTCGAGCACCTCGTCCAGGGTCAGATCGCCCCCCTTGGGGGTGCCGTGCTCCTCGACCACCGCGGCGACGGTATCCACTATGCCGTTGAACGGCAGCCCGCCGGACAGGAACGCCTCGACGCACTCCTCGTTGGCGGCGTTGAACACCGCCGGCGCGGTGCCGCCCAGGGCCCCGACGTGGCAGGCCAGCGCCACGGACGGGAAGGCCTTCTCGTCCAGCGGGAAGAACTCCCAGCTCATCGCCTTGGACCAGTCGAAGACGGGGCCGGCGTCGGGCACTCGGTGCGGCCAGCCGATGCCGAGTGCGATGGGCAGCCGCATGTCGGGCGGGCCGCACTGGGCGATGGTGGAGCCGTCCGCGAACTCCACCATCGAGTGGATGTAGGACTGCGGGTGGACGACGACCTCGATGCGGTCGAAGGGGATGTCGTACAGCAGGTGTGCCTCGATGACCTCCAGGCCCTTGTTGACCAGGGTCGCGGAGTTGACCGTGATCACCGGGCCCATCGCCCAGGTGGGGTGGGCCAGGGCGTCCTCGGGGGTGACGTGCTCCAGCTCCTCGCGGGTGCGTCCCCGGAAGGGGCCGCCGGAGGCGGTCACCAGCAGCTTGCGGACCTCGGCGCGGGTGCCGCTCATCAGCGCCTGGAACAGCGCGGAGTGCTCCGAGTCGACGGGGATGATCTGCCCCGGCTCGGCCAGCGCCCTCACCAGCGGGCCACCGACGATCAGGGACTCCTTGTTGGCCAGGGCCAAAGTGCGGCCCGCCTGAAGGGCGGCCAGGGTGGGGCGCAGGCCGATGGAGCCGGTGATGCCGTTGAGGACGGTGTGGCACTCGGACGCGGCCAGTTCGGTGGCCGCGTCCGGCCCGGCCAGCACCTCGGGCAGCGGCTCGGCCGATCCGTAGCGGGCGCGCAGCGCCTCGCGCAGCTCGCCGGCCCTGCCGGCGTCGGAGACCGCGACGGCGCGGACCTTCAGCCGGTGGGCCTGCTCCGCCAGCAGCTCCACCCGGCCGCCCGCGGCGGACAGGGCGGTCACCCGGAAGCGGTCGGGGTTGGCCAGCACCACGTCGACGGCCTGGGTGCCGATCGATCCGGTGGAGCCCAGGATCACGATGTCGCGCGGGCCGTCCCCGGCGGAGGCGTCGGCCGGGTGGCGCAGATGCGGGTCTGCGAGAGGGGCGGGACTGTCGGTCATCCCCCTATTGTGTCCGGTCCGCGAGACGGCCCGGACACCGCGTCGCGCCGCGCCGCCCCGCGCCACCCGGCCGGTGTCCGGCTGCCACCCGGCCGTCAGCCGGTGCGCAGCTCCTCCACCGAGGTGCCCGGGCGCAGGAACAGCAGCCCGAGGCCGGTGGCGGCTGCGACGAGGGCCAGTACGCCCAGCCCGTGGAGGGCGAGGTCGCCCAGCGGCACGGGGACGGCGCGCACGACGTCGGGCACTTCGATCAGGTGGCTGTACTTCTCGAAGTTCTCCTCGCACAGGGTGGGGGCGGCGTCGCAGGTCTGCGCCTGGCCGCCGCCCTCCCGCACCTCCGCGCCGAAGTACCCCCGGCCCATCAGGGTTCCCACGGTCATCGCCAGCGCCACGGCCGGAACCAGGGGCGCGAACGTCTGCCACACCAGTGCCCGGCCCAGCACGGAGCGGGGCACGCCCGCGGCGGCCAGGGCCGCGTGGGCGCGGCGGCGGGCGACGGCGGCCTCGGCGACGGTGACCAGCAGACCGGCGGCCGCGATCACCAGCCCCACGGCGACGGCCGTGTCCACCACGTCCATGGCGTCGAGGTAGAAGGTGTCCGTGCCGTACCCGTCCGTCGTCTCCTGTCCGGCCGCCTCGTCGTAGAAGCGCTGCACCTCCTGGCGCGCCTCCAGCATGGTGGCGAAGAAGGCTCGTACGGCCAGTGCTCCCGCGCCGAAGACCACGGCCACCAGCAGGGCGGCGAGAGTGCGGCTGCCGTGCCAGGGGTCGGCCAGCAGCCGGCGGGCGGCCAGCAGCGGGGCCGGGCGGCGGGCGAAACGGTGCAGCACCCGGCCGGTGGTGTGGGAGATCCAGCCGGTGCCGAGCACCACGCCGAGGGCGGCCGCCAGTCCCCCTCCGAGGAGCAGCAGGAGCGGCAGGAAGGAGGAGACGGCAGGGTCGCCGGAGTCCTCGTAGTTCTTCCGGATCGCTTCGAGGGCGAGGGACGCGCCCACACCGAGCACGATCAGGACGGCGGGCCACGGCCTCGGCGCCCTCTTCTGCCGCGCCTGCCGGACGACCCCCAGCGGGGTGACCACCACTCGGCGCAGCATCACCGCGGCGGCGAGCGCCGCCAGCAGCGGCAGTCCGAGTACGGCGGCGGCCAGGGCCGGGGCGGACGGCAACACATCGGTGGGCAGCGGGATCCTGCCCTCGGTGTCCGGACGGTGCAGTACCTCGCGCCCGATCAGATGGACCGCGAGCCCGGCGCAGGTGCCCAGCAGACTCGCCACCCCCGTCTCGGCGGCGGCGACGGTCATCGTCTGGCGCGGGGTGCCGCCGGCCAGCCGGATCGCGGCGAGCCGCCGGTCGCGGGAGGGCGCGCCCAGCCGGGCGCACTGCCCGGCCAGGGCCAGTACCGGGATGGTGAGCAGCAGCAGGCCTGCGGCCACGCCGGGGCGCAGCCCGGGTTCCTTCAGGAGTGCGCTGGTGTACTGGTCGGCCCATGCGTCGCTGCCGTCACGCGGCCCGAACCCGGCGGGAATGGGAATGGCCAGCACCGTCAGCGCGGCGAGGAGTGCCAGGGCGGCGAGCATCGCGCTGACGGCGGTGAGCACCACTCGCAGGGTGTCGGTGCGCGTCCCGGCGAGGGCCAGCCTGAGCAGTGCGCTGGGCTTCACCGGCGACCACCTGTCGATACATCGATACCGAGCCCGGTCGGGTCCGACTCCCCGTCCCTGAGGGTGACCTCGCGGTCGGCGTAGGCGGCCACCGACGCCTCGTGGGTTACGAGCACGATGCTGGTGCGCTGCTCCTGGGCGACCCGCGTCAGGTGCCCGAGCAGGCGCTCCCCGGCCAGCGCGTCCAGCGCGCCGGTGGGCTCGTCGGCGAAGAGCACCTTCGGTTCGGTGACCAGCGCCCGCGCGGCGGCGCACCGCTGCTGCTGGCCGCCGGACATCTCGCCGGGCCGGGAGTCGGCCACGTCGGCCACCTCCAGCCGCTCGAGCCAGTTCAGCGCGGCGGTACGCGCCTCGCGCCGCCCCTTGCCGGCCAGCAGCAGCGGCAGGGCGACGTTCTCGGCCGCCGTCAGTTCGGCGACGAGCTGTCCGAACTGGAACAGCACCCCGAAGTCGGTGCGCCGCAGCCGGGAGCGGTCGGCCTCCGAGCGGGTGTCGAGGCGCTGCCCCCCGTACAGCACCTCGCCCGCGTCGGGGCGCAGGATTCCGGCCATGCAGTGCAGCAGGGTGGACTTGCCGCAGCCGCTGGGTCCGGTGACGGCGAGGATCTCGCCCTCGGCCAGTTCCACGGTGACGCCGCGGAGCGCGGGCGTCGGCCCGTAGGACTTCACGATCCCGCGTGCTTGCAGGAGCGTCATGGGTGCACCTCCCGGTGCAGGTCGGCGACGCGGTCCAGCGTGGTGTGCAACCAGCGCAGGTCGGCGTCGAGGTGGGCGATGGCGAAGTCCGCGGCGATCACGTCGCCGAGCGAGGACTTGGGGTCGGTCTTGACGGCGGTCAGCTCACGCAGCCGCGCGGTGTGCGCCCGGCGCTGTTCGGCGAGGTAGCCGCGGGCCTGCTCGACGCCGCTGACCAGCAGGGCGACGACGACCTTGGCCAGCAGGGTGCTGGTGACGTACGGGGCCGGGGTCTCGATCTCCTCCAGCCAGGTGCGCAGCTTCTCGCGTCCGGCGTCGGTGAGGGCGAACTCGGTGCGGTCCGGCCCTCCTTCGCGGCTCTGACCGCGCTTCTCCACCAGGCCGTCGCGCTCCAGCCTGCCGAGCGTGCCGTAGACCTGGCCGAAGGCGATCGGCTTGGCCTTGGGGAAGCGCTGGTCGTGCGCCTTCTTCAGGTCGTAGCCGTGCTGCGGCCCGGCGGCCAGCAGGGCGAGCAGTACATGGGCTGCGGTCGACATGACGGCGACTATTCCCTGAGAGAATAGTCGCCGTCAAGTCGCGTCTTGTTGAGACCTGTTGTCGCTCATCCGGAGGCGAGCAGCCAGGCGGCGCCGGAGGCGGACAGCACGGTGAGCGCCGTCAGGACGGTCTCGGCCACCGCGAGCGCGTAGCGCGTCACCGCGCCGCCCGCCGGGCCCGCCGCGCGCGGCAGTCGGCGCAGGCGCTGACCGGACAGGACAGATGCCCGCCGGGCCGCCCGGTGGCGACCCGCGCCCACCCGACGTAGGCGAGCGGCGCGGTACGGGTGCCGCAGTGGACGCAGGCCCGGCCGTTGAGGCGGTCGTCGGGGGTGTCGGCGGGCAGTTCGAGTACCACCTCGGAGGTGGCCCGCCTCGGCAGCGGCGCGGCGCTCACGCCCACTCCCCCGTCCGCCCGTACCGGTCGCGGCACTCGATCGGCCGGCCGAGCTGCGCGTAGTGCAGCTCCAACTGGCTTGGCTCCAGCACCATCTCGGTCTCGACGGACATCCCGTCGTCCCCGTGGACGGTGACGGGGACGGTCACCCGGTCCCGCACCCGGTCGTACCGCGCGTCCCTCTTGCTTGGCGTTGCGTGCATCTCTCGCACTCCCGACATCCGATCACCGGGCCGTGAACTCCCGGCGTGACGAATTGGACACCCAACGTGTCGGACTCACCATGACATCGCAACTCTTCGAAGTGCAACACGAACACTCAACTTCATCGATTCGCATACCCACGCCCCGCTTCTTCGGCAAACTGACCTCTTGTCAAAGCCGTTGAAGGAGGACCCATGCCCGCCGACCTCAAGCCCACAGTCCGACGTCGTCGGCTGGGATCAGCACTGCGGAGGCTGCGCGAGGCCAAGGACCTCACCCTGGAGGACGCGGCACGCCACCTGGAGTGCCACAAAGCGACGATCTCCCGCCTGGAGCTGGGCCGTTCCGGGGTGCGAACTCGCGACCTGCGTGCGTTGCTCTCGCTCTACGGCGTCACCGACCCAGCCCGGGTCGACGCCTTCCTCGAGATGGCTCGTAAGGGGAAGGAGTCGGGCTGGTGGCAGCGCCACGCCGGCGTACTGCGCCCCGGCTACACGGACTTCATCGAGCTTGAAGCCGAAGCGGCCGAGATCAGCTGCTACGAACCGCTCCTCGTTCCGGGACTTCTCCAGACCCGTGACTACGCTCGCGCTGTGATCAGCGCCTATCCATCGGTGCGCACCGAGGAGGATGTCGAGCGCAGGCTCGAAGTACGCGCCAACAGGCAGAACCTGCTGACCGACGGGCGGGGTGTCCAGTTCTGGGCCGTGGTCGGGGAAGCGGCTCTGCGCAGCAGGGTCGGCGGTCCGGACACGATGGACCGACAGCTCCGCCATCTGCTCTCCCTGACCGAGCTGCCCAACGTCACCCTCCAGGTCCTTCCGATCGACGCAGGGGAGCACCCCGGCGGCAACGGACCGTTTGTGGTCTTCACTTTCCCGCTGCCGGAGGAAAGCCAGGTGGTCTGCGAAGAAGGCCTGATCACGACCGTCTACCTTGACAGTCCGGACGAGGCGAAGACATACGCTGATGCCCTCGACGCACTACGCGCGGCAGCACTCAGCCCTCGCCAGTCCCACGCAGCGATCGCCGAGTTGCTGACCGGCCGGTAGAGGAGACAGAGCAGATGGCAAAGGAATCGAACAGCGCCGACATACCGAGCGGCTGGCTCAGATCCAGCTACAGCGGTGGCGAGGGCAATTGCGTGGAGACCGCAGCCCTGCCCGGCGGGCGGACGGCCGTGCGGGACTCCAAGGACTCCGCCGGGCCGGCGCTCGCCTTCGGCGCGGCGCCGTGGGCGGCCTTCCTGGAGCGGGTACGCGCGGAAAACTGACCACCCACCGGCAGGCGTAATCCCGTTGCCCACACCCGACGCGGCGGCGCAGACTGCCCCGGTGCTGATCCGACGCGAGAGCCCCGCCGACGTCTCCGCCGTACGCGCCGTGACCGGTGCGGCCTTCGCCGCCCGGTCGCAGACGCCCGTCCCGGTGGAGGTCACCCTCCTGGACGAACTGCGCCGCTGCGAGGCATGGTTGCCCACGCTGTCGCTGGTGGCCGAGGGCCCCGGCGGCGAGGTCGTCGGCCATGTGGTGTGCACCCGGGGGCGCATCGGCACCGCGCCCGCCCTGGGACTCGGTCCCATCAGCGTCCACCCCGACCACCAGGGACGCGGCACCGGTTCGGCACTGACGCACACCGCACTCGGCGCCGCCGACGCCCTCGGCGAACCGCTGGTGGCCCTGCTCGGCGATCCCGCCTACTACCGCCGCTTCGGCTTCCGCACCTCCACCGAGTACGGCATCACCCCGCCCGACCCCGCCTGGGGTGAGTACTTCCAGGTCCGCACCCTCGCCGCGTATGCCCCCGAGGATCCCGCCCTGCGCGGCACCTTCGCCTACGCCGAGCCGTTCAGCCGCGTGTGAGCGGGCGCAGAGCCGCAAGCTCCTCCCGGGCACTGCGCGATTCCATGCGGGTCCGCCGTCGCGGACCGCGTGCATTTGTGGCGGGCCGACCACCCCCTGCTCTCGGTTTCCGGACGCCCTGCTGACAGCGGATCCGGTTCAGGAGACGACTACTCCTCCCAGATCGTCGGCCGCCTCGCGCCCCAGGGACCTGTCGCAGAACTGGATGGACCAGTTCCCCGCCGTGACGACGAACCTGGGGAGTTCCGGCACGCTGATGGCCAGGCGCAGCGCGTCATCGCGCTCGGCGGACGTGTCGTGCAGTTCCAGATAGGCGCAGGGCTCCTCCGACCGCTCCGTCACGCACGTCATCGCGTCCGCCGCGCCCTTCTCCCTCTCACGCCTCTCACACCCCACAGAGGCGTCCAGCGCATCCGCAAGCGAGTCGAGATCCTTGTAGCGAGGCTTCTTCGGAATGTCAGGCAGCGGGAACAGTGGCGGAAGGACAACGGCGTCAAGCGCCTCGGCCACCTGGGGCGCGTATGCGGGGTCCAGCACGCGGATGTACCAGTTGCCGGCGGCGACCAGAGTGTGACTGTACGGCTCTTTCCGGCGACTGGTGATGGACCGCCCAATCTCGCCTTCCTCGACCACTTCGGTATCGAAGACTGAGATCTCACTCCCCACCTTCACTCCGTCGATTTCCGCCATGCAGTCGAGTCCTCCCTCCCGGCGACGCAACACCTCGCAGTCGACGCCTCCTTCGCCCAGCGCGGTCAGGAGTTCGTCCGTAGACCTGAACAGCGGCTTCGAAGGAACGCTGTCAGGTATTGGCGTCATCGGACTCCCGCTGTTCTGGGTGAAAGCACCACAGGCTGTAAGCGTCAGAAGAAGCCAGGATGTCAGCACCGACGTGGTCTTCCTCACAGCTCAACCGCCTTTCGGCGGAGCAGGCGACGGACCCGGACTCGGAGACGGAGTGCCAGGCTCGGGCTCATCGGTGCCCGAGCCACCGATCGGGCCACCGGTGCTGTAGATCGGAGCGACGGAGACACTGTGCCCGGCAGGCGTGTGCGACTCCAACTGCCTGGTTGCCGAAACACGTTCCTCCTCGCCGAGAGCCTCCCAGGCCATGGCGTCCTCAATGTGCGGCTCGATCTTGTCCCAGTTCTCCCCTCGGGCCTTGATGTCGCCTCCACGCTGGTCGGACTCGATGCCGTACTGCTCGTTCAATTCCCGGACCTCGGAAGTGTCGGCGGCATAGAGCACGAAGAGATCCTTGTCCGACCTGGAGCCGTATGGATTCTCCTTGAGGTCCATCAGATGGTAAGCGCTGAGTCGCACATCCAGTTCCGGGTTCGCCTCGATCTCGGCCGCGAGTTCCGCGTCGCTCACGTCGTTCAGAGATCTACCGTCCGTCAGCCGGAAGGCCTGAGGATGATTCGCTATGGTCCGACGCGCCGTTTCCAGTTTGATGTGGGTGATCCCCAGCGACTTGTCCGGCTTCGGTCCAACGGCGAGGCTCCAGTTGAAGAGCCGGCCGAACTCGGTGACCGGCCCGCGCAGGCTCGGACTGTGGTTCTGGTGCCACTGCTGCTCCTGCCACAGGACGGCCAGCAGAAGTTTCCGGCTCATGCCCGTCTCCAGCGCGGCCCGATCGACCGCGGCGAGGACCGTCGGCGGGACGTTGATCCGGTGAAGCCCGTCGAGCCCGCCCGACAGACGTAGCGCTATGCCCAGCGGACTGTCGTCCTTGAGCGCGTCTCTCACCAGCTTCGGATCACCGATGCCGGTGAGCCCCTCGATGGTGCGCAGCGCCCGCGCGGCCTCGATGTCCGCCCGGGTGGCCTTCGACAGCGCGGCGGAGATGATGTCGCGGGCGTGCTTCACCGGCTCCAGGTGCTCACCGCCGCCCCTGGGGCCCATGACGGACTGGGCCGACTGCACACGGCCGCTGTCGTCCACCTTCAGGTCGTGCCTGCGTGCGTAGTCGAGTGCACCGTGCAGGTCCCTCTGCGCGTCGGCGATGTCGTCGGCGAGATCGTCGTAGACACGCGCCAGGGCGCGTAAGGCGACGGCTGCCGCCTCGTAGTCGTCGGCGTGCCTGACGAAGCGGCTGCGGGCGGCCTTGCCGGTGTCGCCCACCCAGCAGGTCCGTAGTGTCTCGGCCACCTCGTCACGGGCGTAGGAGGCGAGTCCGTCGCACTGCTTCGCCGCAGCCACCGCGTCGTCGGCCGCGTCCCGCCACTTCCGGGGACTGGCGGTATCAAGTTCGGGGACGGAGACCATCAGGCGCCCTCCAGCCAGCGGGCCGACGCCCGAAGTCCGGCCGCCGTGGAGCGGTCCTGGTCGATCTGCTGGTCCATCGCCTTCGTCAGCGCGTCGGCGGCGTCCTCGACGAGGTCACTCAGACCGTGGAGCCGCTTCTGCCAGGCGTTCACGCAGTCGTTGCTCGCGGCACCGGCAAGCCAACCGGAGTGACTTGTTCCCGCCGCCCGCGCATCGGCCAGCTTCGACTTCGACCGGGCGTCGGTGTTGGCCGTGCGGATGCCCGACGCCTTCGACCGGATCGGTCCGTCCTCCAGTCCGAAGTCCGCGTTTGCCAGGTCGGCCCCACTCCGGCCACCTTCCTCCGCGGACGCGAGCCGTGTCTGCGCCTCGCGCCTGCGACTCGCCTCCGCCACGAGCTGATTCCACTCGTCGTCGAATGACATGTTCCCCCTCATGTGTCCGGCCAGGGGCGAGCCGGTCTCTGCCTCCACTGGTGCAGCCCCCGCTGATACAGAGGCATCCTGCTTGACGGCCTTCTCCGGAGCAAAGGCATACCGGCTGGTTTTCGACAACCGGTGTCGCGCGGATCGGTCTGCCGCGAGGAAGGAACGGAGCAGAGGTGCCGGAGCGGACCAGCCATGAGGCGAGGTACGGGCCTGGGGGCCCGGCGATCCGGGCGGCGGTGGGGGCAGGGGCTGGGAGCAGAACCACCGCGATGTCCACTCCGGTGTCGCCTTGCTTTCGCTGCCCGTGATCCGGACGGACACAGGCCGGCTCCACCAGCATGATCCTTTGCGATGCGGCTTCGAACCGCCGTTCCCACCACGATTCGCTTCGTCGGCCGAAGATCGCGTCGAGGTCCGCCACCAGCTCGGCGCGGTCCTCGGCGTTCCGGGCGCTGTACAGGAACTCGACCTCGGTCACCGGGCAGCGCGCGATGATCCCCTCGGTCAGGGGCTTCTCCCAGGTGTCGCGCGCGGGCTGCCGGAGGATGCGTACCAGGGCACTGGTGCCGATCAGGCAGACGGCGGCGGTCACGGTCGGTAGTTCTTCTTCTCCAGGAGTTCGTCGAACGCTCCGGCCTCCGCCTCCGCCTTCGCCGCGAGCCGGGCGAATGCTATGGCACGGCGCTTGCGCTCCACACCTTCGCGCAGGGCGGACGTGACCGTGTCCTTCTTGTTCTTGGTACCGAAGACGATCGCGGCGTCGGCGAGCAGTTTCTCATCGATGTCGATCAGCATCTTGGCCGTGACCACACCTCCGATATATCCACCTGGCAGCCAGGCATATCTCTGGTTCGACCACGAGCCGCCGCTTCGCCCCTCGCCTGGGAACGAAGGCTCCCCGGCCGCAAGGCGAGACGAGGGCGACCTCGGGCGGACTCCCGGAATACGGCTGGACAGCCCACACTTGGGGCGCAAGTATATGCGTTATGACGCATGATCATGCATTCGAGCAGGGCGCTTCCCCCGTGACGTGGCCGGTCGGCTTCCGGGCCCGCACGGGGCACGGCGGGCTGCGCGAGCACGGTGACGACATCTCGATCGTCGTGTCGGACCGGCCGGCCACCAGTGCGGCGATGTTCACACAGAGCCTCTTCGCGGGTCCGGCCGTGCTCCTCAGCCGTGCGCACGCCGAGGGGCGGAGCCTGCGCGCCGTGACGACGCTGGCGCAGAACGCGAACGTCGCCACCGGGCGCCGGGGCGAGGAGAACGCCGCCGAGGTCGTCCGGCGCGTCGCCCAGATCCTGGGTATCCCGGCGAACGAGGTGCTCATCGGCTCCACCGGAGTCATCGGGCGCCCACTGCCGATGGACGCCGTCCGCGCGCACTTCGACGAGGCCGCCCGCGACGGCCTCGCGGCGTTCACCGCCGGGCCGCTGGACGTGGCCCGCGCGATGATGACCACCGACACCCGCCCGAAGACCGCCGCACGGACCGTCGGGCAGGCCCGCGTCGTGGGCGTCGCCAAGGGCGTCGGGATGCTGGAGCCCGACATGGCCACGATGCTGGCCTACGTCTTCACCGACGCGGAGATGTCCCCGGCAGGTCTGGACGGCGCGTTGCGCACGGCGGTGGACCGCACGTTCAACTGCCTGAGCATCGACACCGACACCTCCACCTCCGACACGGTGGCGGTCATCGCCAACGGCGCGGCGGGGCCGGTCGATCCGGCGCAGTTCTCCGAGGCCCTCGCCGACCTCTGCCTGGACCTCACCCTCCAGATGGCCCGCGACGGCGAAGGCGCCACCAAGCTCCTGCGCGTCACCGTCGCCCGGGCCCGCGACCACGGGCAGGCCAGACGCGTCGCCAAGAGCGTGGTGAACTCGCCCCTGGTCAAGACCGCCGTCCACGGCGCCGACCCCAACTGGGGCCGGGTGCTGATGGCCGTCGGCAAGAACACCGGTGACACCGACATCGCACCGGACGACGTCACCGTGAGGTTCGGCGACATCGAGGTCTACCCCGAGGAGCCCGGGGCCGACACCCTCGGCAGGCTCTCCGAGACCATGCGCCGGGACGAGGTCGACATCCTCATCACGCTCGGCCTCGGGGAGGCCGAGGCCACGGTCTACGGCTGCGACCTGTCCGCCGGCTACATCCGCGTCAACGCGGACTACACGACCTGACCAGGACCGGCCGGAGAAGTGCCCGCCCCTGGCGGTGAAGTCGTCACGGATTCGACCTGGCCTCCGGGTTCGGAGCCGCGCGGGCGGCACAGCAGGACGAGAAGGAGCGTGACGGCCGTGCCCGAGGCGGACATCGGTTCCATCTTGTACACGGCGTGGGCCAGCAGTCCCGCTTCCAGCAGCGCGCAGACCGCGAGGGCCCGCCCACTGGAGTGTCCGGAGCGCATGGACCGGGCGAGGGCCCAGCACATCCACGCACTCATGGCCGTGAAGGCCCCGCCCAGAAGGTGGAGGCGCATGACCTTGCCCTCCACCTCCTCGGCGGGCATGTCGAGAGGTGCGAAGCCCCTGACGTACGAGGGCAGGAGCATGAAAGCGAAGAAGGCGACGAACAGGGCCTGGCAGATGACGAGGAGGATGGCTGCCACCGCCGCGAGGCGACGCATACGGATCACACCGTTCTCCGAGTACTCGGTGGGCGGGGACGGGCGATCGTGTGGTCGCCCGTCCCCGGGTCGGCGATCGGCTGTCGGTACGTCAGCGCTCGGCCCGGTACCGCAGGCGGTTCAGAATGCCGTCGCCCACGTTCCGCGGATCCACCGGGGCCGGACAAGGCGAACTGGCCGGACCACTGCGCGAGTTGCTGGAGTCCCTCGGAGACCGGGTGGACTGGGCCGGGCGCGCCGACGGGCCCGCCGGAAATCGCCCCGCCCGGTCGAACGACTCGGCACCTTCGCCCGCGCCGAGTCGTTCGACCGGGCATGAACGAGATCGCGATCAGCACCGAGCAAGGCGTCGTCCACGAACCCGGCGGCCGGTTACTGGACGTCCACCGCCCCGCCCACGTCTCAGCCCCCACCCCCACGGTTCTCCTCTGGCACGGCAGGGGGCCGGAGGGGCGGGACGTACTCGCGCCGCTCGCACGTCAGGCCGCCTCGCTGGGGCTTTTGGTCGTGGTGCCCGACTGGTGCCCGGACGCGCCCGACGGCGGCTGGGGGCACCTGTCGGCATCGGTGCGCTTCACCCGGGAGCGGGCGGGCGAGTTCGGCGGCGACGCCGGCCGGATCGTGCTGGCCGGCTGGTCGCTGGGCGCGTACGTCGCGGTGAGCGTCGCGGTCCGGCCCGAGTTGATGGGCGGATGGCGGCCCGCGGCGGTCGCCGGGATCGCGGGCAAGTACCTCTGGGAGCGCCCGGAGATGGGGTTGGGCAACCTGCGTGGCGCACTGGCCGCGACGTCCGCCGGACCGGTGCCCGTCCATCTGGTGCACGGCACCGCCGACGACATCGCGGACATCCACCACTCACGGGACTTCGTGCCCGTCCTCGACCGGTGGGGATGGCCGGTCACCCTCACCGAGACCGACGCCGACCACGCGGGCGTGGTGATGACCGAGTACGACCCCGCGCGGCAGCGCTGCGTCCCGGCCCGCGCCGCGGGCGCTCTGGCGGCCGGCCGCACCGCGGCCCGCGTCCTGGCCCGCGCCGCGGGACTGCCCGTACCCGGGTAGCCGCCTGCCGATGGCGGGCCGGACACACCGCGGGAGGCGCGGTCAGGGGATGGGGCGGTGGACATCCGTGCGGGTGGAGGG
>NZ_JAKMAY010000064.1:0-23679 GCF_022015835.1 Streptomyces sp. ICN903
CGGTGGCGGTGGCGGTGGCGGTGGGCAGGAGCGGGGCGGCCAGCGCGGCTGCCGCGCCGCCGGCGAGGAGGGAACGGCGGGAAGGCATGCGGGGAAGCTAGTCGCGGGCGCGCTGAGCGACAAGAGGCCACGCACGGTGACAGAGGTACAGAGCAATGGCGGCGCCCCGACGGAGCAGCCCCGGTTGCGCCCGCCCGCGTTTCACCCCCCGGGGACCGTCTCCCCGACGAGGACCACCTCCAGGGTGCGCGGGCCGTGGACGCCCTCCACCCGGTCCAGCTCGATGTCGCTGGTGGCCGACGGGCCGGAGATCCAGGTCAGCGGGCGGGCCGGGTCGAGCCTCTCCAGCGCCTCGGGCACCGACGCCACCACCTGTTCGGGGGCGCGCACCACGCAGATGTGGTGGTCGGGGATCAGGGTGATGCGGCGGCGTCCCTGTCCGGGGCCGCCGTCCAGCACGATCGTGCCGGTCTCCGCGATCGCCACCGCGCACCCGGTCACCACGCTGTCCACCGAGTCCAGTTCGCGCGCGGTGGCGGCGGCGCGGTCGTGGACGCGGAAGGGGGCGGCTGCCTCCAGCCAGTGCGGCGGCAGCCCGGACGGCACCAGTACCGTGGCGCTGCCGCGCGCCGCCAGCAGACGGCACAGCAGCGGGGGCAGGCCGTCGGCGCCGGTGCGGTGCACCACGGCGCGGTAGTCCGCCAGGTTCTTGGCCAGCAGCCCGGCGAGCGCCCCGGCCGCCCCGGCCCCGGACGGGACGTGGGCGCGCGCGTACTCCCGGGGCACGGGGACGTCGTCCGGCGTCTCGGAGCGCGGTACGTCCCGCAGGGCGCGGCGGATCCGGCCCAGCACCACCTCGCGGCCGCTCATCGGTCGCCTCCCCGCTCTTCCCGTTCTCCCCGGTCTCTGTGTCCTTTGCCGTCGTCCCCCCGTTCGCGCCGCCACCAGTCGCGGAAGGACTCGGCGGGAACCTCGGGCAGCTCGCGGCTCGCCGTCCAGGCTCGCCCCGGTCCCGGCAGGCGGCGCGGGTGCAGCCGCCTGGTGCGGGAGGCCAGCCGCTGGCCGGCCCGCAGCGCCGCCGGGTGCTCGAAGACCCAGCGGGCCGCCCGCATCGCCGCGCGCTCGGCGGCGTGCCCGCGGGCGGGGCGGACGGTGGTGCGCCGCCCGCGCACCGTCGCCTCGCCGCCCTCCACGACGCGCTCGCGCAGATGGACCAGGACCTGGGGGATGTCGATGGCCACCGGGCAGACCTCGTAGCAGGCCCCGCACAGTGAGGACGCGTACGGCAGCGAGGCGTCCAGCTCCGTGACCGTGCCGCGCAGCTGGGGGGTGAGGATCGCGCCGATCGGGCCCGGATAGGCCGAGCCGTAGGCGTGCCCGCCCGCCCGCTCGTAGACCGGGCAGACGTTCAGGCAGGCCGAGCAGCGGATGCAGCGCAGCGCCTGGCGGCCCACGGTGTCGGCCAGGGCGTCGGTGCGGCCGTTGTCCAGCAGCACCAGATGGAAGTCGCGCGGACCGTCGCCGCTCTCGGCGTCTGCGGCACCCGTCCACATCGAGGTGTAGGGATTCATCCGCTCGGCGGTGGAGGAGCGGGGCAGGAGCTGGAGGAAGACCTCCAGATCGCGCCAGGTGGGCACCACCTTCTCGATGCCGACCACCGAGATCAGCGTCTCGGGCAGGGTCAGGCACATCCGCCCGTTGCCCTCGGACTCCACCACCACCAGCGTGCCGGTCTCGGCCACCATGAAGTTGGCGCCCGAGATCGCGACCTTCGCGCGCAGGAACTTCTCCCGCAGGTGCAGCCGGGCCGCCTCGGCCAGCTCGGCCGGCTCCTCGCCCAGCCCCTCGGGCGCGGGGCGGCCCCAACGCCCCATCTCGGAGCGGAAGATGTCGCGGATCTCGCCGCGGTTGCGGTGGATGGCGGGGACGAGGATGTGCGAGGGCAGGTCGTCGCCGAGCTGGACGATCAGCTCGGCCAGGTCGGTCTCGTAGGCGCGGATCCCGGCGGCCTCCAGGGCGGCGTTCAGGCCGATCTCCTGAGTGGCCATCGACTTGACCTTGACCACCTCGCTCTCGCCGGTGGCGCGGACCAGCTGAGTGACGATCCGGTTGGCCTCGGCGGCGTCGGCCGCCCAGTGGACGGTGCCGCCCGCGGCGGTCACGGCCTCCTCCAGCCGCTCCAGGTAGTGGTCGAGGTGGCGCAGGGTGCGGTCCTTGATCGCCGCGCCGGCGGCCCGCAGCCCGGCCCAGTCCGGCAGTTCGGCGACGGCCTGCGCGCGCTTGGCGCGGATGGTGCCGGTGGCGTGGCCCAGGTTGCGGCGCAGCCGCCCGTCGCGGACGGCCGCGGCGGCGGCCTCGGGGAAGGCGGGCATGCCCAGGAACGTCCCACCGCTCATCGCGTCTCCTCCTCCGCGCCGCCGTCGCGGCCGTCCGCCGTGCCGCCGTCCGTCGCCGTGCAGTCGCCCGTCGAGGCCAGGATCTCGGCGAGGTGGACGGGCCGGACGGCCGACCCCCGCCGGGCCAGGATGCCGCCGATGTGCATCAGGCAGGAGTTGTCCACCGCGCACACCGCCTGAGCTCCCGTGCCCTCGATGCCGCGCGCCTTGTCCGCGCCCATCGCCGCCGACACCGCCGCGTTCTTCACCGCGAACGTCCCGCCGAAACCGCAGCACTCCCGTGCGCCCGGCAACTCCACCAGCTCCAGACCGCGCACGTTCTCCAGCAGCCGCCGGGGCCGGTCGCCCAGCCCCAGCGTCCGCAGACCGTGGCAGGTGGGGTGGTAGGTGACGGTGTGCGGGTAGTACGCACCCACGTCCGTCACCCCCAGCACGTCCACCAGGAACTCGCTCAGCTCGTACGTCCTGGAGGCCACCTCGGCCACCTCGTCCGCCGCCCGGCCCCCGAGGGCCCGGGCGGCGATCCGAGGATGGTTCTCGCGCACCATCGCCGCGCACGACCCGGACGGGGTGACGACGTGGTCGTAGCCCCGGAAGACCTCGGCGAAGCGGCGCACCAGCGGCTCGGTCTCGCGCCGGTAGCCGGTGTTGAACTGCGGCTGCCCGCAGCAGCTCTGGGCGAGGGGGAAGTCCACCTCCACCCCCAGCCGCTCCAGCACGGCGAGAGCGGCCCGGCCGGTGCCCGGGTAGAGGGTGTCGGTCACACACGTCACGAACAGCGCTACCCGCATACCGCGGCCTCCGCCCGACGCCAGGCTGCCTGGTCACCCATGGGCTCATGGTGCCGCAGCGGCTGGGTGGCGCGCAGCAGGGAGCGCAGCGCCGCCAGGTCGCCGCGCACGGCGCCGGCCGCGCGCGCCTGGACCAGTACGTTGCCGAAGGCCGTCGCCTCGGCCGGGCCCGCCACCACCGGCAGCCCGCAGGCGTCGGCCGTGAGCTGGCACAGCAGCTCGTTGCGCGCACCGCCGCCGACGATGTGCACCACCTCCACCTCCCGCCCCGACAGCCGCCGGGCGTCGGAGACCGCCCGGCGGTGGGCCAGGGCCAGGGAGTCCAGTACGCAGCGGACCGTCCCGGCCGGATCGCGGGGGACCGGCTGACCGGTGCGCCGGCACGCCTCGGCGATCCGCGCGGGCATCCGCCCCGGCGCCAGGAAGACCGGATCGCCGGCGTCCACCACCGAGCGCAGCGCGGGCGCCCTCGCCGCCTCGCGCAGCAGCGCCCCCAGGTCCGGCGCGAGCCCCTCGGCCTCCCAGGAGCGCAGACACTCCTGGAGGAGCCACAGCCCCATGATGTTGCGCAGATAGCGGACCGTGCCGTCCACGCCCAGCTCGTTGGTGAAGTTCGCGGCGCGCGAGTCCTCGGTGAGCACCGGCGCCTCCAGCTCCACACCGGCCAGCGACCAGGTGCCCGTGGCGATGTACGCGAACGCCCGCCCGCTCTGCGCGGGTACCCCGGCCACGGCCGAGGCGGTGTCGTGCGAGCCGACGGCCGTCACCGGCACCGGTCCGTCCAGCCCGCACTCCTCCAGCACCTCGCCCAGCAGTTCGCCCGCCGGATCCCCCGGCCGCCGCAGCGGCGGGAACAGCGACAGGTCGACGCCGAACGCCTCCGCCACCGGCCGCGCCCAGTCGCCGGTGCGCGGGTCGACCAGCTGGGTGGTGGAGGCGTTGGTCAGCTCGGTGCCCGCCTCGCCCGTCAGCCAGTACGCGATCAGATCCGGGATCAGCAGCAGGCGCCGGGCGGCCTCCATCGCCGGCGTACCGCGGGCCGCCACCAGCTGGTGGAGGGTGTTGAACGGCTGGTACTGCAGGCCCGTGGCGGCGTACAGCTCCTCGGGCGGCAGCACGGCCGCGGCCCGCTTCGCGGCCCCCGCCGTACGGCCGTCGCGGTAGTGCACCGGATTGCCCAGCAGCGCGCCCGAGGCGTCCAGCAGTCCGTGGTCCACCGCCCAGGAGTCGACGCCGACCGAGGCCAGACGCTCCCGCGGCGCGGCCCGGCCCGCCTCCCGCAGCCCGTCCAGCACGCCCCGGTACAGGCCGAGGACGTCCCAGTACAGGGTGCCGCCGGCGCGGACGGGGCGGTTGGGGAACCGGTGCGCCTCGCGCAGCTCCAGAACGCCCGGCCCGGCCGTGCCCACCATGACGCGCCCGCTGGAGGCGCCCAGATCGACGGCGGCGAAGGACAGGGGGGAGCGCGTTGGTGGGGCAGGGGACACGTCGGGACCTCGCGGGGAAGGGGAGTGGGGCCTGCCCGGCCGCCACGGTGGCACGACAGGGTTCACACGGCGGCCGGGCAGGGGATGGAGGGAGGGCGTCAGCGCAGGAAGGCCGCGGCGACACCCGCGTCGACGGGCACGAGCAGCCCGGTGGTGTGGCTCAGCTCGCCGCCCGTCAGCGCGAACACCGCGTTCGCCACGTGCTCGGGCAGCACCTCGCGCTTGAGGAGGGTGCGCTGGGCGTAGAACTCGCCCAGCTTCTCCTCCGGCACCCCGTACACCGCCGCGCGCTGGGCGCCCCAGCCGCCCGCGAAGATGCCGGAGCCGCGCACCACCCCGTCGGGGTTGACGCCGTTGACGCGGATGCCCGCCTCGCCCAGCTCGGCCGCCAGCAGCCGCACCTGGTGCGCCTGGTCGGCCTTGGCCGCGCCGTAGGCGACGTTGTTGGGACCTGCGAACACGGCGTTCTTGGAGGCGATGTAGACGATGTCGCCGCCCAGCCCCTGCGCGGTCATCACCCGGGCCGCCTCCCGGGAGACCAGGAAGGAGCCGCGGGCCATGATGGCGTGCTGGCGGTCCCAGTCCTCGGCGGTGGTCTCCAGCAGCGGCCGGGAGACGGAGATCCCGGCGTTGTTGACCACCAGGTCCACGCCGCCGAAGGCCAGGGCGGTCTCGGCCAGGGCCGCCCCGACCCCCGCCTCGTCGGTGACGTCGACGGCGACGGCCACGGCCCGGTCGGGGCCGCCCAGCTCCTTCGCGACCGCCTCGGCCGCGCGCTCGTCCACGTCCGCGACGGCCACGCACGCGCCCTCGGCGGCCAGCCGGCGCGCGATGGCCCGCCCGATGCCCGAGCCCGCGCCGGTGACCAGCGCGATCCTGGTGGCCAGGGCCTTCGGCTCCGGCATCCGCCGCAGCTTGGCCTCCTCCAGCTCCCAGTACTCGATGCGGAACTTCTCGCTCTCCTCGATGGGGGAGTAGGAGGAGACGGCCTCGGCGCCGCGCATCACGTTGATCGCGTTGACGTAGAACTCGCCCGCCACCCGCGCGGTCTGCTTGTCCTTGCCGAAGGAGAACATCCCCACCCCCGGCACCAGGACGATCGCCGGGTCCGCCCCGCGCATCGCGGGGGAGTCGGGGGTCGCGTGCCGCTCGTAGTACGCCCGGTACTCCGCGCGGTAGGCGGTGTGCAGCTCCTTCAGCCGGGCGACGGCCTCCTCCAGCGGCGCGGTCGCCGGCAGGTCCAGGACCAGGGGGCGGACCTTGGTGCGCAGGAAGTGGTCCGGGCAGGAGGTGCCCAGGGCCGCCAGGCGCGGGTGCTCGGCGCGGGAGAGGAAGTCCAGCACGGCACCGGTGTCGGTGAAGTGCCCGACCTGCGGCCGGTCGGCCGAGGCGACGGCGCGCACGTACGGCGCCAGCGCGGCGGCGCGCGCCCGGCGCTCGTCCTCCTCCAGCGGCTCGAAGCCCTCCAGGACCGGGCCGAACGGCTCGGGCCGGCCGCGCTCGGCGAGGAACGCCTCGGCGGTGCGGATGATGTGCAGCGAGTTGGCCTCGCACTCGTCCGAGGTGTCGCCCCACGCGGTGATGCCGTGCCCGCCCAGGACGCAGCCGATCGCCTGCGGATTGGCCTCCTTGACGGCGGCGATGTCCAGCCCGAGCTGGAAGCCGGGGCGCCGCCAGGGGACCCAGACGACGGTGTCGCCGAAGCACTCGGCCGTCAGCTTCTCGCCGTCGGCGGCGCAGGCGAGCGCGATGCCGGAGTCGGGGTGGAGGTGGTCGACGTGGGCGGCGTCCACCAGACCGTGCATCGCGGTGTCGATGGAGGGGGCCGCGCCGCCCCGGCCGTGCAGGCAGTGGTCGAACGCGGCGACCATCTCGTCCTCGCGCTCCACCCCGGGGTACACGTCCTTCAGCGCGCGCAGCCGGTCCAGGCGCAGGGCCGCCAGCCCGTCCTCGGTCAGTGTGCCCAGGTCCCCGCCGGAGCCCTTGACCCACAGCAGTTCGGTCCCGCCTCCGGTCACGGGGTCGGTGCCGGTGCCCTTGGCGGAGGTGTTGCCGCCCGCGTAGTTGGTGTTGCGCGGATCGGAGCCCAGCCGGTGCGAGCGCGCCAGCAGCGCCTCGATGGTCTCCCGGTCCGTCGTGCGGTCGCCGTCCATGTCCCTCACGCTCCCCAGCCGGCCTGGCGGCCGTCCTTGCGCTCCTCGGTGATCCGCTCGGCCCATCCCGAGCGGTGGTAGGCCGCGACCGGGTCCGGGTCCAGGCCCATCTCCTCGCGGACCTCGGCCAGCAGCGGCCGTACGTCGGTGTTGTAGGCGTCCATCAGCACGGCGTTGGCGGCCAGTACGTCGCCGGAGGCCTGGGCGGCCGACAGCGCGTCGCGGTCGACCAGCAGGGCCTTGGCGGTGGCCTCCTGGACGTTCATCACCGAGCGGATGATCGCGGGGATCTTCGCCTCGATGTTGTGGCACTGGTCGAGCATGAAGGCGGTCCGCGGCCCGTAACCGCCGCCGCGCACCACCTCGTACATGATCCGGAAGAGCTGGAAGGGGTCGGCCGAACCGACCATCAGGTCGTCGTCGGCGTAGAAGCGGGAGTTGAAGTCGAAACCGCCCAGCTTCCCCTCGCGCAGCAGCACGGCCACGATGAACTCGATGTTGGTGCCCGGCGCGTGGTGGCCGGTGTCCACCACCACCTGCGCCTTCTCGCCCAGCCGCAGGCAGTGGGCGTAGGCGGTGCCCCAGTCGGGGACGTCGGTGGTGTAGAAGGAGGGCTCGAAGAACTTGTACTCCAGCAGCATCCGCTGCCCCTCGCCGAGCCGCTCGTACACCGCGGCGAGCGCCTCGGCCAGCCGGTCCTGGCGGGCTCGTACGTCGTCCTGGCCCGGGTAGTTGGTGCCGTCGGCGAACCACAGCTTCAGATCGCGCGAGCCGGTGGCGTCCATGATGTCGACGCACTCCAGCAGGTGGTCCAACGCCTTGCGCCGCACGGCCGCGTCGGGGTGGCAGACACTGCCGAGCCGGTAGTCGTCGTCCTGGAAGACGTTGGAGTTGATCGCGCCGAGGGACAGGCCGCGCTCCTTCGCGTAGTCCGCCAGCGCGGCGTAGTCGTCGACCCGGTCCCAGGGAATGTGCAGTGCCACGGTCGGCGCGACGCCGGTGTGCGCGTGCACCCGGGCCGCGTCGTCGAGCTTCTCCCGCGGGGTGCGCGGGACGCCGGGCTGCGCGAAGACCTTGAAACGCGTTCCGGAGTTGCCGTAGGCCCACGAGGGCGTCTCGATGGCCTGTTTCCTGAGGGCCGCCTTCACGGCGGACACGGCGGTCATGCGTCAGAGCTCCCGAGGTCCGGACGGCTTCATGAATCGTTTCATTGCCGGAAAGCTATGGGGGTCCGGTGGGAGTGTCAAGGGGCAGGGGCGGGCGAGGGCCCGGAGGTCCGGCACTTCCCGGGCATTCGGACTTTTCCGTCCGCGGTCCATTGACGGGGGAGGGAGAGCGCCCCTACCTTCGTGCGATCTCCGTGAAACCTTTCATGGAGAAGGTCACGGCCGTCCACGGCTTCCCGCGAGGAGGAACGCGTGCAGCGCGTCTGCTTTCTGCTGAAGGTCCGCGCCGACCGGCTGGCGGAGTACCGCGAGCGGCACGCCGCCGTCTGGCCGGAGATGCTCGATGCCCTGAGCCGGAGCGGCTGGCGCAACTACTCGCTCTTCCTGCGCGAGGACGGCCTCCTCGTCGGCTACCTGGAGACCGAGGACTTCGCCGCGGCCAGGGCCGCCATGGAGGCCACGGACGTCAACGCCCGCTGGCAGGCGGAGATGGCCGGCTTCTTCGAGTCCCTGGACGGCGCGCGGCCGGACGAGGCCATGCGTCCGCTCACCGAGGTCTTCCACCTCGACTGACGGCGGTGACGCCCGCGGTGACGCCGCGGGCTCCGCCGCGCCCCGGGCTCCGGGGCGGGTGCGTAGCATGGGCGCGCGGCCCCGGGCCGGGCGCCGCGGACAGCAGGAAACGGGAGACGGTCGGGCTCGTGGCGCGCATGGTGGGGATCAAGGACGTCGCACGTCAGGCGGGTGTGTCTGTGGGCACCGTCTCCAACGTCATCAACCGGCCGGAGATGGTCGCCGAGGAGACCAGGACCCGGGTGCAGGCGGTGATAGCGCAACTCGGCTATGTGCGCAGCGAGTCGGCGCGGCACCTGCGGGCGGGCCGCAGCCGGATCATCGCCCTGCTCGTCCTGGACATGGCCAACCCCTTCTTCGCCGACGTCGCCTCCGGGGCGGAGCGGGCGGCGCGGGAGGAGGGGCTCGGGGTGATGCTGTGCAACAGCGCGCAGAGCCCCGCGGAGGAGGCCGACTACCTCTCCCTCTTCGCCGAGCAGCGGGTGCGCGGCGTCCTGGTCACCCCGGCCGACACCTCCGGCCGGAACCTGGCCGACTTCCGCCGCCACGACATCCCCTACGTCGTGGTGGACCGGGTGCTGGACAGTGCCGACGAGGGCTGCTCGGTCTCCGTCGACGACGTCACGGGCGGATCGCTGGCCGCCCGGCACCTGCTGGCCCAGGGCCACCGGGAACTGGTCTACGTGAGCGGGCCGATGCATCTGTCGCAGTGCCGCGACCGGCACACCGGCGCGCTGGCGGCCCTGGGCGAGGCGGGGCTGCCCCTCGGCGCGCTGCGGCGGATCGAGGGCGAGCGGCTGGACGTGGCGGCGGGACGGGACGCCGGCGCCAGGCTGCTGGGGATGACGCCCAGGCCGACGGCGGTGTTCTGCGCCAACGACCTGCTCGCGCTGGGGGTGCTCCAGGCGCTGTTCGCGGCCGGGGTCTCGGTGCCGGGGGAGATCGCCCTGGTCGGCTACGACGACATCGAGTTCGCCGCCGCGGCGGCCGTACCCCTGACCTCGGTGCGGCAGCCCGCCTTCCGGATGGGGCGCACGGCCGCCGACCTGCTCATCGAGGAGACCGGGGAGGCGACCGCCGAGCACCGGCACCAGCGGATCGTGCTCCAGCCCGAACTGGTCGTCCGCGACTCCAGCATCTCCGCGCCGCGCCACTGAGCCGCGGCAGCCCCGGGTTCCTGCCGGGCGCCGGCCCTTGGCCGGGATTCGTCCTCGGTCCCGCGCACGGCGACGCCGCCTCCCCTGGGACGGGAGAGGCGGCGCCACCGGGTCGTCGCCCGCCGTTCGGTCAGACGAGCCAACCCACGAAGTGGACGAGGCCGGCGAGCAGGCTGGTGATGAGGTCCATCGGAAACTTTCTCCTTGTGCGTGTCGGGACGGACCCCCCGTCTCCCGGTGGGACTCCGGGCCGGGGGAAGCGGTGACGCTCCGCGGCGCGTCACTCGCACAACGTGAGCATCACGTGTCCCACGGTCACCACGCAGCCGTTTCCCCCGCCGCCACGCGTACGGGTGGTTCCCCGGACGTCTGTTCGCCACCCGAGGGGTGGCCGAGGAGGGCCCGTACCGCACGGACCGCGGCCCGGCCCGCACGGCTCGCGCCGACGGTGCTCGCCGAGGGGCCGTAGCCGACCAGATGGATCCGCGGATCGCGCACCACGCGGGTGCCGTCCATGCGGATGCCGCCGCCCGGCTCGCGCAGCCGCAGCGGCGCCAGGTGGCCGATCGCGGGACGGAAACCGGTGGCCCACACGATGCTGTCCGCCGCGACGAAGCGCCCGTCGTCCCACTCCACGCTGCCGGGAGTGATCCGGTCGAACATCGGCAGGCGCCGCAGCACCCCGCTGTCCCGGGCGCGCCGCATCTCCTCGGTCATGGGCAGTCCGGTGACGGAGACCACGCTGCGCGGCGGCAGTCCCCCGCGCACGCGCTCCTCGACCAGGGCGACCGCCGCACGCCCGCGCTCGGCGTCGAACGGCCCCTCGGTGAAGACCGGTTCGCGGCGGGTCACCCAGGCCGTGGCGGCGGCGACCGGCGCGATCTCCAGCAGATGCTGCACGGCGGAGGTTCCGCCGCCCACGACCACCACGCGCTCGTCGGCGAAGGCGTCCGGCCCGGGGTAGCGGGAGGTGTGGAACTGGCGGCCGGCGAAGGACTCCTGACCGCGCACCCGGGGCCAGTAGGGGCGGTCCCAGGTACCGGTGGCGTTGATCAGCGCCCGGGCGGCCCACACTCCGGCGTCGGTCTCCACCAGCAGCCGTCCGTCCCCGGCCTCGCGCACCGCGCGCACCCGTACCGGGCGCCGCACCCGCAGGCCGAAGACGCGCTCGTAGTCGGCGAAGTACCCGCCGATCACCTCGGAGGAGGGGCGGCGGGGATCGGCGCCGGTCAGCTCCATGCCGGGCAGGGAGTGCATCCCGTGCACCCGGCCGTAGGTCAGGGTGGGCCAGCGGAACTGCCAGGCCCCGCCGGGGCGCGGGGAGCGGTCCAGGACGACGAAGTCCCGGCCGGGCTCGTACCCGGCGCGCCGCAGGTGGTAGGCGCTCGACAGGCCCGCCTGCCCGGCGCCCACGACCACGACCTCCACTTCGGAGAACTCCATGTCCCGCCCAACCACGGGCGGGGCCGGATGCTTCCCGGATGCCCTCTCGAGCGTTCGCAGGCCCCAAGATGGAGTCATGAGCGATCGCTTCAGCACCCGCACCCTGCACATCACCACCGGCTCGGACGAGACCGTCGCCGACATCACCCGCGAATGCGAGGGCTTCCTGGCCGAGGTCGCCGGCGGCCGCGACGGGCTGCTCAACGTCTTCGTCCCGCACGCGACGGCCGGCATCGCGGTCATCGAGACCGGCGCGGGCAGCGACGACGACCTGCTGGCCGCGCTGCGCGACCTGCTGCCCGCCGACAACCGTTGGAGCCACCGGCACGGCAGCCCCGGCCACGGCCGCGACCACGTCCTGCCGGCCCTCGTCCCGCCGCACGCCACCCTGCCGGTGATCGGCGGACGGCTGGAGCTGGGCACCTGGCAGTCGGTCTGCCTGGTGGACACCAACGGCGACAATCCCGACCGGCGGGTGCGGCTGTCCTTCCTGGGCTGACCGCGCAGTCGCGCCCGGGACAGTGCGGACCGGAGGGCTGGGAGCCCTCCCAGTCTGGTCCAGGCCAATGCTACGGTCGCCCCCGGTGCCCGGAACGGGGCAGCGCTTCGAGCAGGACCGAACGGGAGAGGGGCGGCGCAGTGGACGGTGCGGGCGGCGGACGGCGGGCGTACATCGGGTCCTACACCTCGGCGGGCGGACGCGGCATCACCACGGCCGCCGTCGATCCGGACACCGGGGCGCTGACGGTGCTGCACCACACGGACGCGGTGCCCGACCCCTCCTACCTCGTGCCGGGGCCGGGCGGGGGGATGCTCTACGCGGTGAGCGAGACCGAGGACGGCCGTGCCGCCGCACTCTCCCTGGCCGACCCCGACCGGCCGAGCCCCGCCGGGGCGCCGGTGTCCGTCGAAGGCTCCGGTCCCGCCCATCTGACCTGCGCGGCCGGACAGCTGATCACCGCCAACTACACATCGGGGAGCGTCAGTTCGCTGCCGCTGCGCCCCGACGGAACCCTCGGCGCGCAACCGGCCGTACTGCCTCACACCGGCAGCGGGCCGGTGGGCGGGCGGCAGGACGGGCCGCACGCCCACGCCGTGGTCGCCGACGCCTCGTGGCGCTGGCTGCTGGCGGTCGACCTCGGCGCCGACTCGGTGTGGGTCTACCGCCTCGACCACGCCGCGGCCGTGCTCCGCCCGCACGGGCGGACACCGCTGCGGCCCGGCAGCGGACCCAGGCATCTGGCCTTCCACCCGCGCGGCGACCGGGCGTACGTCGTCAACGAACTGGTCTCCACCGTGGTCTGCTGCCGCTGGGACCGGGCGAGCGGCACTCTGGAACCCGCGGGGGAGGTCGGCACGCTGCCGGCGGATTCCGGGGCGGAAGGGGAGAACCACCCCTCGGAACTGGTGGTCTCCGCCGACGGCCGCTGGGCCTGGGCGGCCAACCGCGGACACGACAGCATCGCCGTACTGGCGCTGGAGCCGTACGGCGAGGGTATGGAGCTGGTCACCACCGTCCCCTGCGGCGGGCACTGGCCGCGCGACCTGGCCCTGGACCCGGCCGGGCGCAGGCTCTACGCCGCCAACGAGCGCTCGGGCGACGTGACCTGGTTCGATCTCGACCCGGACACCGGGGTGCCGCACCGGGCGGGCTCGATCCAGGCCCCTGCCGCCACCTGCGTCGTCCTCGGCTGAGGGACCGGCCGACGGCTCGGTGGAGGGGTCCGGCCGGGAGACCGGCCGGGGCCCGTCCCGCCGTCCGGCCGCCGTGCGGTCCGCGACCCGGCGGGCCGCAGGGGGAGGGCCCGGATCAGTGGGCCTGCGCCCCCTGCGGCGACCGCTGGGCGATGCCGAGCTTCGCGGCGTAGGTGGAGGCCACCAGTCTGCCCACCGCCGCGTAGGAGCCCAGCGGCTCGGCGGCCTGGCAGTCGGCCTCCCGTACAGCGGACTCCAGCAGGCCCTCGGGGATCTCGGGGCCGATCAGGCAGGGCGCCAGGGCGAGCTGCTGGGAGCCGGCCTCGCGGAGCTGCTCGGCGGCGCGGGTGACGGCGCCCTCCTCGTCCAGCCCGGCGGACAGCACCGGCACCGCCAGGCGCGCGGCCAGCAGCATTCCGGTGATCCCGGCGGCCTGCACGGCCTCCTCGCCGCCCATGGCGGCCAGGATGATGCCGTCGGCGGCGGTGGCCACGGTGAACAGCCGGGCGCGGTCCGCCCGGGCCAGCCCGGCCTCGGAGAGCTTGACGTGGACGGCCTCGGCCAGCAGCGGGTGCGGGCCGAGCACATCGGTCAGCTCGGCGCCGGAGCCGCTCTCGAGCACGGCCTGGCGTATCCGCCGCATCTGCGCTCCGTCGGGCCCGGCCAGCAGGGGGACGACCACCGCGAGCGGGGCCTCCTCGATCCTGCGGCGGGCGGCCTCGGCCTCGGCCTCGACCTCGGCGGCTTCCGCGCCCGCCTCCACCGCCTCGGCGGCGGCGGCCTCGACGGCGGCCGTCGCCGCGGCGGCCCGGGAGGAGCGGTCGGCCGCGGCCTGCGTCAGCACGGTCTGGAGGGCGGGGAACTCGCCGTCGTCGCCGTCCACGAAACCGACCCGGGCGTCGAGGCCCGGCAGCTCGGAGCGGGCGATGCTCAGGATCTCCTCGGCCAGGCTCCGGGAGGTGTCGGAGGGCACTCCGGGGACGGCCAGCACCAGAGCGGGCGCACCCTCAGGCGCTATGGCGGGCTGAGGCCGCCGGTGCCGTCCGGGCTGTCGGGGACGCGGCATTCGTACGGGCAGGCCGTTCGCGGGCCCAGTGGGGGTGCTCATGGCGCCGCATGCTAATGCCTTGGCGGGTTCGGCTGTTCGGGCGGGGCGGAGGAGTGCCGGTCTGTCCCCTTTCCTCCCGCGCGTCGCGGTGACGGCCCGTTTCCTCCGCGTAACCGTCCCGGGTCGGCCGGCACGGGACGGTTACGCACCCGTCTCACCCGATGTGGAGGAGCGCCGGGTCCCGCGGCAGCCGCAGCGCGTCCCGGGCCAACCGGCCGGCCAGGAGCAGGGCTCCGGCCAGGGGGTCTCCCGCCGCCGGGACGGTCCGGGCGTGCGGCAGCCGTACGGCCAGCTCCCGGCGCAGAGGGGCGAGCAGCGGCTCGCCGATCCCGAGAAGCCCGCCGGTCAGGGCGACGAGGCTGCCCTCGGATCCGGGGCAGACGGCGGCGGCGCTCTCGGCGATGTGGACGGCCGCCTCCCCGACGACACGCGCCGCCACCGGGTCCCGGTCGGCGCAGCCGGCCACCTCCGGGGCGAACGAGGCGAGCACCGCCGGGCGGTCGGTGCGCGGATACAGCTTCCCCGGCAGGGAGGCCACCGGGCCGAAGACGGCCTCGGCACGGGCGAGCAGCGCGGCCGAGCCGCCCGGCCGGCCGTCATGGGCGCGCATCGCCGCCTCCAGGCCGGCCCGGCCGATCCAGGCGCCGCCGCCGCAGTCGCCCAGCAGGTGGCCCCAGCCGTCGGCGCGCCGCCAGGAGCGCAGGTCGGTGCCCGTCGCGATCATCCCGGTCCCGGCGGCGACCACGGCACCGGGCCGCTCGCCCAGCGCGCCGGCGTACGCGGTCACGGCGTCGGCGGCCAGGGCCACGCGCCGGGTGCCCAGCTCCCGGGCGAACGCCCCCGGCAGCTCGGCGCGCAGTTCGCCGCCGAGCGTCGCCATGCCCGCCGCCCCCACGCACACGGTGTCGATCCGGGGCCCGGTCGCGGTCGTCCCGGCGGCGTCCGGTTCGGCGGCGGACAGCAGGGAGCGGGCCCGGGGCAGTACCAGCTCCAGCAGATGGGCCGCCTCGATGCCCGCGGGGCCGGTGCGCACCGGGCGGTCGCAGGCGGCGGTGCCCACCGGGACCGGCGCCGCCGCCGAGCCGTCGCCGCCGGCCCGGGCCAGGGCGAGGCGCAGCCCGGATCCGCCCGAGTCCACCCCCAGGATCCAGGGGGCCGGGCGGCCCGTCACGGCAGGCGCCAGTCGACCGGCTCCCCGCCCTGCCGCACCAGCAGCTCGTTGGCCCGGCTGAACGGGCGCGAACCGAAGAAGCCGCGGTCCGCCGACATGGGGGAGGGGTGGGCCGACTCCACCGCCGGATACGCCTCCAGCAGCGGCCGCAGGTTCCGGGCGTCCCGGCCCCACAGGACGGCCACCAGCGGCTTGCCGCGCGCGGCCAGCGCCCGGATCGCCTGCTCGGTGACCTCCTCCCAGCCCTTGCCGCGGTGCGCGGCGGGCCGGCGCGGCGCGGTGGTCAGCGCCCTGTTGAGCAGCAGGACGCCCTGCCGCGTCCACGGGGTGAGATCGCCGCTGGACGGCCGGGGCAGCCCGAGGTCGGCCTGCAGCTCCCGGAAGATGTTCTCCAGGCTGCCGGGCAGCGGGCGCACGTCGGGGGCGACCGAGAAGCTCAGCCCGACGGCGTGGCCCGGTGTGGGGTACGGGTCCTGGCCCACGATGAGGACCCGTACGTCGTCGAAGGGCTGCTGGAAGGCGCGCAGCACGTTCGGCCCGGCCGGCAGGTAGGTGCGTCCCGCGGCGATCTCCGCGCGCAGGAAGTCGCCCATCGCGGTGATGCGCCCGGCCACCGGCTCCAGCGCCTTGGCCCAGCCCGGTTCGACAAGTTCACTCAACGGTCGTGCTGCCACGGGCGGTCACTCTACTGGTTCGGTCCGCCGCCGCTCAGCCGGTCGCGTCCACCGGTCGCCGCCCGCGCGGGCCACCGCGGTGACCGGGCGTCAAACGGCCCAGGCGTACTGGCCGGGCAGGCGCACGGGCCCGGCGCCGAGCGCCCGTGCGGCGCGCAGCGCCCAGTGCGGGTCGCGCAGCAGCTCCCGGCCGAGGAAGACCGCGTCCGCCTCGCCGTTCGCGATCGTCTTCTCGGCCTGCTCCGGTTCGGTGATCAGGCCCACCGCCGCCACCGGCAGCCCCGCCTCGGCCCGGACGCGGGCGGCGAAGGGGACCTGGTAGCCGGGGCCGACGGGGATGCGCGCACCCGGTACGGCGCCTCCGCTGGAGACGTCGAGCAGGTCCACGCCGTGCTCGCGCAGCAGTGCGGCCAGGCGCACGGTCTCCTCGGGGCTCCAGCCGCCCTCCGTCCAGTCGGTCGCCGACACCCGGAAGAACAGCGGCAGGTCCTCGGGCCACACCTGCCGCACCGCGTCCACGACCCGCAGGGCCAGCCGTGTGCGGTTCTCGAAGCTTCCGCCGTAGGCGTCCGTGCGCCGGTTGGAGAGCGGGGAGAGGAACTCGTGGAGCAGATAGCCGTGAGCGCCGTGGATCTCGGCGACCTCGAAACCGGCCGCCAGCGCCCGCCGCGCCGCGTCGGCGAACCGGCCGACCACGTCGTCGATCCGCTCCTGGTCCATCTCCCGGGGCACCGGGTGGCCCTCCGCGAAGGGCAGCGCGCTGGGGGCGACCGGCTGCCAGCCGCCGTGCCCGGCGTCCAGCGGGGCGCCGCCGCGCCAGGGGGCGTCGGTGGACGCCTTGCGGCCGGCGTGGGCGAGCTGGACGCCGGCCACGGCGCCCCGCTCCTTCACGAAGTCCGTGATCCGCCGCAGCGCCCGGACCTGCCGGTCGTTCCACAGTCCCAGGTCGCCGGGGGAGATCCGGCCCTCGGGGGAGACGGCCGTGGCCTCCACCATGATCAGCCCGGTGCCGCCGGTCGCCCGCGCCGCGTAGTGGGCCAGGTGCCAGTCGCCCGCGACGCCCGCGTCCTCTCCGGTGGGCTCGGCGCTGTACTGGCACATCGGCGACATCCAGACGCGGTTGGGCACGGTCAGCGAACGCAGGGTGTACGGCTCGAACAGGGCGCTCACGGAGGGCTCCTCGTCGGTTCGGGGTCGGTTCGGGGTCGGTTCCGGGCAGGCCGGGGCCCTGGGCGAGGGCAACCGGCCGTCCGGGCTTATACGATAGGCATCGTAGTACGGTGGGTGTCAAACTACGATGTCTTTCGTAGTATGGGGGCGTGACACCCCGAGCCCAGACCCCGAACACCGCCCGAGAGCTGGAGCACCCGGCCGCGCGGGAGATCCGGCTGGAGGAGGTCCTGCACGCACTCGCCGACCCCGTGCGCCTGCGGATCGTCCGAGCCCTGGCGGCGAGCGGGGAGGAGATGGCGTGCTCGCTCTTCGACCTGCCGGTCAGCAAGTCGACGACCACCCACCACTTCCGGGTGCTGCGCGAGAGCGGCCTGATCAGCCAGAACTACCGCGGCACCGCGAAGATGAACGCCCTGCGCCGTGACGACCTGGAGCGGCTGTTCCCCGGACTGCTGGACAGCGTGCTCGCCTCGGCGGCCCGGCAGGAGGAGGGGCGGAGCGGCTGAGCGCCGCCCCGCCGCGGCCCGTCAGGACATCGAGCGCATCCGGTTGATCTCGGCCGTCTGCTGGACGGCCACGTCCCCGGCCATCTCCTGCACCTGGGTGTCGCGGCCGTCGGCCGTCACATCCTTGGCCATGGTCACCGCGCCCTGGTGGTGGGCGATCATCAGCTTCAGGAAGAGCCGGTCGAACTCCTCGCCGCGGGCCTGCCGCAGCTCGTCGAGCTGCTCCTCGGTCGCCATGCCGGGCATCGGTGCGCCGCCGTGGCCGTCGTGGTCCCCGTGGCCGCCGTGCTCCCCGTGGTCCGTGCGGCCCTCCTGGCCGCCCTCGTCGCGGCCGTTGCGCTTGAGCCAGGACCGCATCGCGGAGATCTCCGGCCCCTGGGCCGCCGCGATCCGGTCGGCGAGCCGGCGGACCTTGCCCGATCCGGCGTGCTCCTCGGCCAGATCGGTCATCACCAGCGCCTGCTGATGGTGCTCGATCATCCCCGTGACGTAGGAGAAGTCCGCGTCGTTGGGTCTGCCCCGCTGCGTCTCTCCCGCCTTCCGCGCCTCCTCGGCGGAGAGCGTCTCGGCGGCCTCGCCGGGCCTGCCGGGCGCGATCACGGAGGGGCCGCCGCCGGGGGCCGCCTCGTCCGAGCCGTCCTCGCAGCCGGTCAGCACGGTCAGCGCCGTCAGTGCGGCCAGCGCCGCCAGCGCGGACGGAAGCGCACGGGCGGAGAACCGGGATCTGTGACGGTCTGTCACTCTTCCTCCTGTGGCAGGGGTACGCCAGTTGACCCGATCCTGACACGGGACGCTCCGGCGTGCCCGAATCCTGACACGCAGGGACCCGGCACCGTGTTCGTATTCCCCTGTCGGCGCGGGGGTGTAAGGAGTCATACTGCCCAAGTCCGTGAGCCGCCCAACTCGGGGCGGGACCAAGCGGATCGACAGGGAGGAAGCAGTGACGTCGTTGCCCAGACCCCGTGCGCGGCGCAGACACCTCGGCGCGGCCGCGGCCGTACTCGGCCTGCTGTCCACGCTCCTGGCCGCCGGACCGGCGGTGGCGATTCCCGACCCCGGTGACTCGCCGGCCACGTCCGGGAAGGTGTCGAAGCAGGACCGCACGGAAGCCGAAGCCGCCATCGAGAGCGGCGAGATACCCGGTGTGGACGAGGTCGTCCACAGCCGGAACGTCTCCCATCTGACCAACCTGCCCAAGGGAGCGCTCAAGGGCCTCAACACCGACCTGGCCTTCCAGGGCCGCTACGCCTTCGCGGGCAACTACGACGGCTTCACCGTCTACGACATCAGCCGCCCGAAGTCCCCCAGGGTCGTCAGCCAGGTCCTGTGCCCGGGCAGCCAGAACGACATCTCCGTCTCCGGGGACCTGCTCTTCCTGTCCACGGACTCCTCGCGCAGCGACGACTCCTGCAACAGCACCGCCCAGTCGCCGACGGAGAAGAGCTCCTGGGAGGGCATCAAGGTCTTCGACATCAGCGACAAGCGGAACCCGCGGTACGTCGCGGCCGTCGAGACCGCCTGCGGCTCGCACACCCACACGCTGGTGCCCGACCGCGGGGACGTCTACGTCTACGTCTCGTCCTACTTCCCGGACGAGTCCTTCCCCGACTGCCGGCCTCCGCACGACGGGATCTCCATCGTGAAGGTGCCGCGCGAGGCGCCCGAGGACGCTTCGGTGATCGACTTCCCCGTCCTCTTCCCGGACGGCGGCAACCCCGGCCCGCCGGAGAACCCGGTCGCCATGGTGCCCACCACCGGCTGCCATGACATCACCGCGTTCCCCGACATGAAGCTCGCGGCGGGCGCGTGCATGGGCGACGGCATCCTGATGGACATCTCGGACCCGGCCGCGCCCCGTGTCATCGACCGGGTCCAGGACAACGAGAACTTCGCGTTCTGGCACTCGGCGACCTTCAACGAGAACGGCCGGAAGGTCGTCTTCACCGACGAGCTCGGCGGCGGCGTCGGCGCCACCTGCAACGCGGAGGTCGGCGACAAGCGCGGCGCCAACGGCATCTACCACATCACGGGCAAGGGCGACCAGCGCAAGCTGGTGTTCAAGAGCTACTTCAAGATCCCCCGGCACCAGGCCGACACCGAGAACTGCGTGGCCCACAACGGCTCGCTGATCCCGGTCAAGGGCCGCGACATCATGGTGCAGGCCTGGTACCAGGGCGGAGTCTCCTTCTGGGACTTCACCGACTCCACCAGGCCCCGGGAGATCGGGTACTTCGAGCGCGGCCCGTACTCCGACCCCGACACCATCGGCGGCTCGTGGTCGGCGTACTACTACAACGGCCACGTCTACTCGAACGACATCCAGATGGGCTTCGACGTCCTGCGGATCCGGGACCGCCGCACCGCCGGCGCCGAGCGTGTCCGGCTGGACGAGCTCAACCCGCAGACCCAGCCCGACTACCGCTGAGCCGGTCCGGGTCGGCCGGGCCGACCCGGACCGCCGAACACAGGGCCCCGGCGGCACGTGCCGCCGGGGCCCGTCCGTTCCTTCCCGCAGCCGAGGGTCCGTCAGAGCGGGCCCGGCAGCGGCAGCAGCGGGACCTGCCCGGGCTGCTCCCCCAGGGGGATGTCGGGCGGGAATCCCAGCTCCCAGTCCAGCCCGTACCGGGCGAACAGCTCGGCCCGCAGCCTCGCCGACGGCATCGGCGCCCCGGGCAGCAGCACGGCCACCACCGCCCCCATGAGCAGTGCGCGCAGCAGCGGGTAGTCGGTGTCCGGATCGTGCGAGCCGTAGCCGACGACGGTGTCGCGCAGCAGGCAGGCCAGCCGCTGCTGCTCGTCGCACTGGACGAAGCCCTCGTGCTGCAGGATCCCGGCCATGTGTGTGCGCATCAGTGTCGGCCGGTCGCGGGCGAGCCCCAGGATCGCGTCGATCGCGCGGGCCAGCCCCTCCCGCCCGGCGTCCGGGCCCGCGGGCCGCGGCTCGCGCTCCAGCGCCTCGGCCAGGGTGAGGTGCATCAGCCGGTGGACGGCCGACTGGAGCAACTGCCGCTTGCCCGGGAAGTAGTACGACACCAGGCCCCGCGCGGCCCCGGCCCGGTCCGCGATGTCCCCCAGGGTCGTCGCCTCGTATCCGCGCTCGTCGACGAGCTCCACCGTCGCCTGCAGCAGCCGCTCGCGGGAACGCCGGCGCAACTCCTCATTGACCGATGCGCTGCGAGGGGACATCCTGTTAACTCCTGCGTTGACTGGCTCAGGGCCAATATACTCAGCGGACTCCGGACGCCGACCGGCGAGTCACGGCGGCGTCCGGTCGGACGCCGATCTCGGGCGACGCGGGGGATCGCCCGAGATCGGCCCCCTCTCCGGTGCTTCCGCACGGTCACCCGCCCGGCTCGCTCAGCCGGTACGGTCCACCAGGTCCAGGACCGGACGCAGCCCGTCGGGACGCCGGTCGCAGGGCAGGTGGTCCACCAGGTGCACGGCGCAGCCCAGCGCGGCGGCCCCGCCGTCCGCGTGCCGGCTGTCCCCGACCATCAGCGCCTCCCCGGGCTCTACTCCCAGAGCACGGCAGGCCAGCTCGAAGATGCCGGGTTCCGGCTTCTGGAGACCGTGTTCGAAGGAGAGCACGTAGGCGTCCACCTGGTGGTCCAGGCCGTGGGCCCTGAAGACCGGCCGCAGGTCCCAGCCGATGTTGCTCACCACCGCCACCGGCACCCCCCGGTCCCGCAGCGCGTCCAGGACATCGGCGGTGTCGGGGTAGGGGTGCCAGGCCTCCGGCCGCATGTGCCGTTCGTACAGGGCGTCGTACAGCTCCGGCCGGGGCAGCGGAACCCGGCGGGCCAGCGCGGTGTAAGCGGCACGGTGCCGCTCGGCGCTGCGGTCGCGCTCCCTCCACAGTTCCCGCAGACCGGCGGGCACGGTGCGCGGGGAGGCGCCACCGGGCAGCGCACCGGCCTCCTCCAGCTCCGCCGCCAGCCGGGCGGACTCGCCGCCGGGCAGGGCGATGCCCGCCTCGTCGAGCACGGCGCGCAGCCAGTCCGCCGTCGGCTCGACGCGCAGCAGTGTCCCGGAGAAGTCGAAGAGAACGCCTCTGATCACCATGAGGACGATCCTTCCGGGCCGTGCCGCTCCGGTCGAGAGGGCCGGGTACCGCGACCGCTCCACAGCGCCGCCGCGGCGGCGGCCACGGCGAAGCCCAGCAGCCAGCCGACCACCACGTCGGTGGGCCAGTGCACGCCCAGGTAGACCCGGGTGAAGCCCACCCCGGCGACGCTCACCGCGCCCACCCACACGACGGCCAGGCGCACAGGACGGCCCGCTTGGCGCAGATGCGCCAGCCACAGCAGCAGGCCGCAGGTGAGCGCCGCCGTCATGGCGTGGCCGGAGGGCAGTGCCGCGAAGCTCGCCGAGTCCACCGGATCACTCCAGCGCGGGCGGTCGCGGTCGAACAGCGCCTTGAGGAACTGCTGGAGGACGGTGCCGGCGATCGCGGCGGCCGAGAGCCAGAGCGCCGGCCGGCGCGCGCCGCGCAGCACCAGCCACACGACCGTCAACAGCAGCACGGCCCGCATCGTCCACGGATCCCAGACCCAGTCGGTCAGCACCCGGTTGAGCCGTGTCCAGCCGGGCTCGGCCACCGCCGTGCGGTGCAGTTCGGCCGTGACGTGCGCGTCGAGGTCCAGCAGCGGGTCCCACCCCGCCAGGACGAGCACGGTGAGCACCGCGGCGACAGCGGTGCACAGCGGGGCGGCCAGGCAGGGGAGGGAACGCGGAAAGGAGCGCGGGGAGGAAGGACGGGAGGAGCGGGCCATGATGGAGAGGATCGCCACTGGGCGGCGGTCCAACCGTCCGGTCGGCGGGTTGGCCGGTCGAGGGGGCGCGCGCCGCGGCGCACGGACGCCTGCTCGGCGCCCTCAGCTCAGCGCCCTCAGCCCGGGGGCGAAGGCCACCAGCAGCGGCACCATCAGCACCAGGGCCGCCAGAGCGGTCATCCGCAGCCGCCGGACCACCGTCAGCCGGGGAGCGGCCCTCAGCAGCCGGTCGACCCGCTGCGGCACCTGTGCGCCGGAGTGCGAGGCGTGGGGGTCGAAGACCCCGCGCTCCTCGTTGAGTTCGACCAGTGCCAGAGCCACCGCCAGCCGTCCGCAGCGCCGCGAGGCGACGTCGTCGGCCGCCAGCTCCACCAGCCGGTGCACCTGGTCGCGGAACGCGCGGAAGACCGGTACCCGCGGGAAGCCGGCGGCGAGCGCGGAGGAGCAGTTCAGCAGCCAGTCGTGACGGGCCCGCAGATGTCCCCGCTCGTGGGCGAGGACGGCGTCGAGCCTGCGCCCTTTCAGCCGGCGCAGCGCCGCGGTGGTGACCACCAGCCGGGGCGTGCTCCCCGGCAGCCACCAGGCGTCCGGGCGCTCGCTCTCCAGTACCACCAGCCGCTCCCCGGAGGCCGGTTCCTCGCCGGGCAGCAGCGGCGCGCGGGCGAGGAGTTCGGCGCGCCGGGCGCGTCGCCGGGCGCGCGCGTGGCGGATCTCCCGGGTGAGCATCGCGGCGGTCCACAGGCCACCGCAGGCGAGCACCACCGCCACCACCGCCGGCCAGGACTCGCCGAACGCGCTGAGCCCGTACGCCTCGACGACCCGGCTCGGAGCCGGGGCGAAGACGTGGCCGCGCACGGCCTGCCAGGCCGCCGCGCCGGACAGGGCCATGGCGAGCACGCAGCACAGCAGCACGGCGACGACCACGCACTGCCACACCAGCAGCGCCAGCACCGGCTCGCGGTCCGGCCAGGAGCCGCGGGCCAGCACGCGCGGCGCCGTCGCCGCGATCAGTGCGCCCAGGACGATCAGTGCGAGCGCGACCATCATGAGGAACAGCCTATGAGCCGGAGGTCGCTCCGCGTCCGGAGGCGAACGCGAAGTGACGTACGCCTCACCGGCGCGGTGTTTCACCGGTCCTCGCGAGTGATCAGGAGGTGAGCAGCATCGCGAACATCCCGATGCCCATCGCCAGTCGGCAGGCGGCGGCCACCTCCGGCGCCCGCCGCGTCCCGTCGCCGCGACCACCGCGACCGGTGCGGATGCCGGAGGTGGCGACCGGGAGGCTCAGGGGGCCCGGCGCGGGCGCCAGCCGGGCTCCCGCGAGCAGCGCGTACAGCGCGAAGTAGACCAGCAGCGCTCCGGTCAGCGCCGCGGTGGGGGCCGGCTGGGCGGAGGGGGCCGCATGGTGTCCGTG
>NZ_JAKMAY010000065.1:0-23543 GCF_022015835.1 Streptomyces sp. ICN903
GGGCTGGTGGGGGCGGGGGCGATGGTCGTGGAGCACCTGTACGCGCCGGAGCGGGCCGATGCCCGGCTGGCCGCCATGGGGCTGTGAGGGAAGCGCCGGCGGACCGGGAGGGGCGCGTCTACCGAGCGCTCATTCGAGCGGCGTAGCTCCCTTATGTGTCCAATGGCTGAGATGTTGGGCTCGTCAAGAGGGTGATGCTCGCCACTCTGATAGACCTCGTGCTCATATGAGCGATCAAAACGGCTCTGCACTTCTCCAAGGGGTGGCACTGGGTGCCACCCCTCTTCCGTTCACCCGGCCACCGCCGATGTCGCCCAGAGTGGCGAGAGCGGCCCGCATCCACTACTCAGAGCGTCGAAGGCTTCGAGTGGTGAATGAACCAACTCGAGCCACTTGAATCAGCCTTTACTTTCGATCCTTCGGCGGATCAGTGGTTACGCCCCCATGGACCACTGGTGGCCGTACTCGAAATCCTTCGATCTGGGTACGCTCCCCGCCGTCAGGGCAGCCTTCCCCCGGCCTCCGCCGAGGGGATCCAGCGAGGAGCGCGATTCTCTTGCCGGAAAACCAAGAGCCTCACGTAACCCAGAAGTTCGTCTACGACTTCACCGAGGGCAACAAGGACCTCAAGGACCTCCTCGGAGGCAAGGGAGCCAACCTCGCCGAGATGACCAACCTCGGTCTCCCGGTCCCTCCCGGGTTCACCATCACCACCGAGGCCTGCAAGGTCTACCTCGACTCCGGCTCCGAACCGCCGGCCCTCCGCGACGAGGTGAGCGCCCACCTCGACGCCCTCGAGGAGAAGATGGGCAAGAAGCTCGGCCAGGCGGACGACCCCCTGCTGGTCTCCGTCCGCTCCGGCGCCAAGTTCTCCATGCCGGGGATGATGGACACCGTCCTGAACATCGGCCTGTCCGACGCCTCCGTGGCCGGACTCGCCGCCCAGGCCGGGGATGAACGTTTCGCCTGGGACTCCTACCGGCGCCTGATCCAGATGTTCGGCAAGACCGTCCTCGGCGTCGACGGCGACCTGTTCGAGGAGGCGCTGGAGGAGGCCAAGCGGGCCCGGAACGTCTCCACCGACGTCGATCTGGACGCCGGCGACCTCAAGGGCCTGGTCGAGCAGTTCAAGGGCATCGTCTCGGAGCGGACCGGCCGCGACTTCCCGCAGGACCCGCGCGAGCAGATGGACCTCGCCATCCGCGCGGTCTTCGACTCCTGGAACGGCGAGCGCGCCAAGCTCTACCGCCGCCAGGAGCGCATACCCCACGACCTGGGCACGGCCGTCAACGTCTGCTCGATGGTCTTCGGCAACCTCGGTCCCGACTCCGGCACCGGCGTCGCCTTCACCCGCGACCCCGCCGGCGGCCAGCAGGGCGTCTACGGCGACTACCTCGCCAACGCCCAGGGCGAGGACGTCGTCGCCGGCATCCGCAACACCGTGCCGCTGGCCGAGCTGGAGACGATCGACAAGAAGTCCTACGACCAGCTCATGCAGATCATGGAGACCCTGGAGAACCACTACAGGGATCTGTGCGACATCGAGTTCACCATCGAGCGCGGCAAGCTGTGGATGCTCCAGACCCGGGTGGGCAAGCGCACCGCCGCCGCCGCGTTCCGCATCGCCACCCAGCTCGTCGACCAGGGCCTGATCGACGAGACCGAGGCGCTGCGCCGCGTCAACGGCGCCCAGCTCGCCCAGCTGATGTTCCCGCGCTTCGACGAGAGCCGGACCGGCGACGGCGCGGTCGAGCGGATCGGCCGGGGCATCGCCGCCTCGCCCGGCGCCGCCGTCGGCGCGGCCGTCTTCGACTCCGCCACCGCCGTGGCCCGCGCCCGCGCCGGCGAGAAGGTCATCCTGGTGCGCCGCGAGACCAACCCCGACGACCTCGACGGCATGATCGCCGCGGAGGGCATCCTCACCTCCCGCGGCGGCAAGACCTCGCACGCCGCCGTCGTCGCCCGCGGCATGGGCAAGACCTGCGTGTGCGGCGCCGAGGAGCTCCAGGTCGACCTCAGGCAGCGCCGTATGACCGCCCCCGGCGGCCTGGTCGTCGAAGAGGGCGACGTCATCTCCATCGACGGCTCCACCGGCAGCGTCTACCGCGGCGAGGTGCCCGTCGTGCCCTCCCCGGTCGTGGAGTACTTCGAGGGCCGCACCCGGCCCGACGAGCAGGCCGACGAGCTGGTCCGGGCCGTGCACCGGATCATGACCCTGGCCGACGGCGAGCGCCGCCTGCGGGTGCGGGCCAACGCCGACAACGCCGAGGACGCCGCCCGCGCCCGCCGCTTCGGCGCCCAGGGCATCGGCCTGTGCCGCACCGAGCACATGTTCCTCGGCGAGCGCCGCGAACTGGTCGAGCGCCTGGTCCTGGCCGAGACCGACGAGGAGTGCGAGGCCGCGCTGGCCGCGCTGCTGCCGCTGCAGAAGGGCGACTTCGTCGAGCTGTTCGAAGCCATGGACGGCCTGCCGGTGACGGTACGGCTGCTGGACCCGCCGCTCCACGAGTTCCTGCCCGACCTCACCGAGCTGTCGGTGCGGGTCGCGCTCGCCGAGGCCCGCGGCGAGGCCGACGAGGACGACCAGCGGCTGCTGCGGGCCGTCCGCCGGCTGCACGAGCAGAACCCGATGCTGGGCCTGCGCGGCGTGCGCCTGGGCCTGGTCATCCCCGGCCTGTTCACCATGCAGGTGCGGGCCATCGCCGAGGCCGCCGCCGACCGGGCCGCCGCCGGCGGCGACCCCCGCGCGGAGATCATGATCCCGCTGGTGGGCACCGTCCAGGAGCTGGAGTGCGTCCGCGAGGAGGCCGAGAAGGTCATCGCCGAGGTCCAGCAGGCCCGCGGCGTGGACCTGAAGCTGCTGATCGGCACCATGATCGAGCTGCCGCGCGCGGCGGTGACGGCCGGCCAGATCGCCGAGTGCGCCGACTTCTTCTCCTTCGGCACCAACGACCTCACCCAGACCACCTGGGGCTTCAGCCGGGACGACGTGGAGGCGAGCTTCTTCACCGCCTACCTGGAGAAGGGCGTCTTCGGGGTCTCGCCGTTCGAGACCATCGACAGGGACGGCGTCGGCGCGCTGGTGCGAGGCGCGGTCGAGGCCGGCCGGGCCGCCCGCCCCGACCTCAAGCTGGGCGTGTGCGGAGAGCACGGCGGCGACCCGGAGTCGGTCCACTTCTTCCACGGGATCGGCCTGGACTACGTCTCCTGCTCCCCGTTCCGCATCCCCGTCGCCCGCCTGGAGGCGGGCCGCGCGGCGGCCATGGGCAGCGGGGAGGGCAGTGACAGCCGTTGACCGGCTGATGGAGACCACCTGACACCGGGACCGTCCCGCCGGCCGACCCTCACCGGCGGGAACGGCGGTCCCGGCGCACAAAAGGAAGGGCGGCGCCTGTGCGGAGGCGCCGCCCTTCCGCAATGAGCTGTGCGTATGCGCTGGTTTGGTCTCTGACCGGCGCATACGGCTCTTTCCGTATCCCACTGTTTATTGGTGATTTCCACCCGTATGTGCCCTGGGAGTGCTCTGGCCGCCACCCGAGAAGCGATCACAGAACACCCGCAGAGCTCGCCCGCATCACCGCAGAGATCAAGGACAAGGGCCCGGCGGCCTCGCCCGGCTCACGGACGTGCCCGGCCTGATGCCTGAGGACGCCCCCGACGATCCCGAACTGCGGCTGCCGGCCGCTGCTGTGATCACCCTCGACGACTGGGCCGGACTGGCCTGAGTACGGCCAGAGGGAACTGGCCGGTGACCAACAGAAACTCCCCGTCTGACGCGAACGGCTCCCCCGTCGGAACACAGCAGGGCAGGATGGTCTGCTGTGACGCGTGGGGGACAGGGGCAGGTACTGAAGCGCGTGGGACTGCGATCCCTGCTGCTGGTCGGGCTGACGACGGCCGGAGCCCTGCTCCTGGCCTGGCGCTTCGATTCGAAGGTGGCCGAGACGGCGGCCACGGCGCTGCTCGCGGCAGGACCGCTCTACATCGCATGGAAAGCGTTCAAGCACGACCGCGTCGAGGCCGCCGCCGTGGACCTCGCGGCGGTGACCGACCGGCTGGCGGACGCGGTGCGCACGCAATGGGAGGCCGAGGCGGAGGTCCGCCGGATCAACGACCCCTACCCCCTGCCGGTCTCCTGGCGGGCCGCCGACCCGGACCTGGTGGAGCCCTGGGAACAGCTCACCGCCCTGGCCCGCGCCTGGCCCGGCGGCCCTCCGAACGATCCGGCCCGGTGGCCTGCGAGCGCCGACGGGCTGGCGGGCGGTGATGCGCCGCAGATCGGCGAGGTGTTCAGTGAACGGGTACCCACCCGCCGCCTGGTCGTGCTGGGCGAGCCCGGCGCGGGCAAGAGCGTGCTGCTCATCCACCTGCTCCAGGACCTCATCGCGCGACGCCCTGCGGGCGGGCCGGTGCCGGTGCTGTTCTCCCTGGCATCCTGGGACTCGACCAGCCAGCGGCTGCAGGAGTGGATAGCCGAGCAACTGCGGCGCGCCCACCCGGGGCTGCGCGCTGCGGCCTCCTCTTCGGCCACTACCGTCACCTCCCGGCCCGAAGCCCACGACCTCGCCCAGGAACTGTTGGATGCCCGGCTGATCCTGCCACTGCTGGACGGCTTCGACGAGTTGCCCCCTGCCATGCACGCTGTCGCGCTGGACAAGATCAACCGGGCTCTGCCCGCGAAGCTACCCCTGGTCCTTGCCGCTCGATCCACCGAGTACCGGGCTGCAGTGGCCCGCCCGGACGCCGTGGTGCGGCTCAACGGCGCTGCTGGCATCCACCTGCTCCCCGTCTCCCGCGAGCAGGCCGCCGACTACCTGCGCCGGGATGCGGGCGGATCACACACGCCCGCATCCCGGCGGTGGGACGCCGTCATCGCCCAACTGGACACCGGCACCCCGGTCGGGCGGGCTCTCGCTACTCCACTCGGATTGTTTCTGGCCCGCACCATCTACAATCCGCGCCCCGGGATCAAAGCTGACTCGTATTCGGTTCCACACCCGGACGAGCTGTGCGACGCCGAAACCTTCACCGATCGCTCCGCCGTGGATCGGTATCTGTTCAAAGCGTTTATCCCTGCTGCTTGCACCGCTCACCAGCCCAGCCCGCCTCGCTGGCCGTATGACCAGGTGTACCGCACTCTGGTCCTTCTTGCCAGAAATTTGGAGAACAATCGCTTCGGAAGCCCCGACCTGGCGTGGTGGGAAATCTACCAAGCGACCCCCTGTACGCTCATCGCCTGCTGATCAAGTTCACAATCGGGCTCGTAGCCGGAATCTTGGTTGGAATTATATCCGTAATTGAATCAAGTCTCACGCCCGGAGCGTTCAGCGGCCTTTTTGTGGCGCTTACTGTTTGGGCCATGACTGTAAGTTTGAATAAATCCCCTGGTCCCACCTCGGAACTGCGTTGGTCAGCCAAGGGTAACAAGCTTCCATTCGCCGCCACGGCATTCTCAGGAATTGCGCTCTGCCTCGCCTTCTGGGTCAAATACGATTTCGGTGTGGAATTGACATCCGCGGGCTTGGTGTTTGCCCTCCTTGCGCTTTCTGTTGGAGTCATGGGCGGGCTCAGTGCAAAAAAATCCGATCCAGCGGTCTCCTCCGATCCGGTGGCGCTTTTCTCTCGGGATTATCGGGCTTTCAGGTCGACCGTGCTTGTGTGTACCCTCTCCTTCGGTTTGCCTTGGATTATGTCATTTTGGGCTGCATGGTTCCTGATTGGCTCTCCTTTGGGTTGGTGTACGTCCGCATTTTTTTCTATGGTCGGGGCTATGATGGGCCTTGTGGTCGGACGCTTCGTTTCGGTGTGGCCAAACTTTTTCATAACGCAGATTTACCTTGCGATGCGTCACGGGGCACCAAGGGATCTGATGTCGTTTCTTCAGGACGCATGTCATCGGGGCGTACTGCGACAAATGGGGGCCGTGTACCAGCTCCGGCACATCGACCTGCAGCGCCACCTCGCCCAACAGCCCTGGCCGCCTGTCACGTGAGGACAGGACCGGCCCGCCGGCAAGGCCGGCGTCCCCGACGGCACCTGCGGCGCAGGCGCCGCCCTTCCGCGTCCGCGCCGCGGAGCGGCTACTGCCGGACGAGTCCGGCCGGGTCGATCTCGACGGTGAAGGGGGTGTCCAGACGGGTGGTCGTGCCCGCGAGAGCCGTGGTCCGCTCCGTGTACCGGCCGCCCTCCAGTTCGTGGACGACGAGCATAGGGGCCGGGTCGAGCTCCAGGCGCCAGAAGTGCGGGATGGCGGCCTCGGCGTAGAGCATCGGCTTGAACTTGCGGTCCACGGTGCGGTTGCCGGGGGACACCAGCTCGACCACGAGCCGCACGGCCTCGGCGTCGACGCTGACCCCGTCCTCGACGGTGGCACCGGCGTCCGCGATCACCAGATCGGGCACCACCAGGCCGGAGGGGAGGATGACGTTGACGGCCTCCAGGACCTCCACCGGCGCACCGACGGCCCGGGCGGCCGTGTCCAGAGCGACGTGCAGGCGGAACGAGGCCCGCTGGTGGCGGATACCGGGTGCGGGGGACATTACGAGGGACTCCCCCAGCAGCTCGTAACGGGTCCTGCGGTCTTCGGGCAGGGCCAGGACGTCGGCGACGGTCCAGGGCCCGGTGTGGTCGATGGCAACGCTCATTCCCTCTCACCTCCTCGCCCGGCCGGCGGTCTCGGCACGGCCCCGACGGACGGTATGTGGCCAGCATACGGGCGCTCCCTCCGGTCGGCACCGGCTCTCGCCCCCGCAAGCGGCTCCCCGCACATACGTGCCCCGGGCCGGTCTCCGGGCCCGGGGCCGGATCCGGGCGGACCCGGTGGACGTACCGGGGTCAAAGACGTCAACTCCTGAACACTCACCGGCTGTTCAAGATTGTTTCTGTCGAACATCTTGACGCTGGGTCAGAGGAAACCTACGTTGCCGGGATCTGAGAGCGCTCTCAGAAACCTCCGAGCACACCCCCCACAGGAGCCGTTCATGAGATTCCGCAGACGTCCCGCCGCGCTGCTGGCGGCGGTGGCGGCCACGGCGGCCGTCGCCACCGGCCTCGGCGCCGTCGGGGCGGACACCGCCACGGCCGCCACCGTCCCCGTCGGCCGGGGCGGCTACAGCGACACCCGCCCCGCCGGCGCCGCCGGACCGGAGAACAACGCCGGGGCGCCGGTGAAGCCCAAGGTCACCGCGGCCGTGGCGGACAAGCCGGTGCCCACCAACGACTGGTGGTCCTCCCTGGCCTTCCAGCGCTACCCCGACAACCCGTACTCCGAGAACATGTACGGCCACCCCCTCACCTACCGGGCCGTCTCCGGCGGCCTGGAGGTCGGCCATCCCGCCTCGCACGCCGTCGTGGGCGAGGGCCGCCAGTACGAGTTCACGCACAAGCGCGACCTGACCCTCGGCATCGCCGGCCTGAACTCCCCCGACGCCAAGGCGGACGGATGGAGCGACTGGACCGTCACCCCCTACTGGTCCGACGGCTCCCGCACCCTGCGCGCCACCATCGGCCACGGCCTGCCGTACGTCTACGCCCAGGGCAGCGGCGGCGCCGCGCGGATCTCCGCCGCGAGCACCCCGGAGGTCTTCGCCGACGACGGCAACGTGCTCGGCATCACCATCGGCGGCCGGCACTACGCCCTGTTCGCCCCCAGCGGCAGCGACTGGACCGTCTCGGGCACCGACGTCCGCGCGAACCTCGGCGGCAAGGACTACTTCTCGCTGGCCGTCCTGCCGAGCCGGGACGCGCTGGCCACCTTCCGCAAGTACGCCTTCAGCTTCGTCACCGGATCCAAGGTGGCCTGGGACTACGACGAGGCCGCCGGCCGGATCAGGGCCACCTACACCCTGACCACGACGGCCAAGGAGGGCGGCGAGCGCGGCACCCTCCAGGCCCTCTACCGCCACCAGTGGCTGCACACCTCCGACGCCCTGACCGGCTGGACCTACGCCTCGCCGCGCGGTGAGATGAAGGTCCGCGAGGGCGCCTCCTTCACCACCTCCCAGAAGGTCACCGGCGTACTGCCCGGCCTGCCCGTGCCGGACGCCGTGGACGAGGCCAGGCTCAAGGGCTACATCGAACAGGTCGCGAACGCCGCCGACCCGTTCGACGGCGCCACCGACACCTACTGGACGGGCAAGCAGCTCGGCAAGCTCGCCCAGCTGGTGCCGATCGCCGACCAGATCGGCGAGACGGGCCTGCGCGACAAGCTGCTCGGCCTGATCAAGGGCCGGCTCCAGGAGTGGTTCACCGTCGGCGGGGCCTCGGAGTTCTCCTACGACCGCGACTGGCGCACCCTCATCGGCTACCCCGCCTCCTACGGCAGCGACAAGGAGCTCAACGACCACCACTTCCACTACTCGTACTACGTGATGGCCGCGGCGATCGTGGCCCAGTACGACCGGGCCTGGGCGGCCGACTCCGCCTGGGGCGGGATGGTGAAGACCCTGGTGAGGGACGCCGCCAACCCCAGCCGCACCGACGGGATGTTCCCCTTCCTGCGCGGCTTCGACGTCTACGCCGGCCACAGCTGGGCCGCCGGGCACGCCGGTTTCGCCGCGGGCAACAACCAGGAGTCGTCCTCGGAGTCGGTCAACCTCAGCGCCGCCCTGGTCCTGTGGGGCTCGGCCACCGGCGACGACTCCCTGCGCGACCTGGGCGTCTACCTGCTGACCACCGAGTCCGAGGCCATCGCCCAGTACTGGTTCGACGCCGACCAGGAGGTCTACCCCGAGGACTTCGGCCACGACGTGGTCGGCATGGTCTGGGGCAGCGGCGGCGCCTACTCCACCTGGTGGACGGCCAACCCCGAGGAGATCCACGGCATCAACGTCCTCCCCGTGACCGGCGGCTCCCTCCACCTGGCCCGCAACAAGGACGCCATCCGGCGCAGCATCGCCGAGATGGAGAAGGCCAACGGCGGCCCGGCCGTGGAGTGGCGCGACATCTTCTGGGAGTTCCAGGCACTGGCCGACCCGGCCAAGGGCAAGGCCGCCTGGGACGCGCAGCACAGCGGGTACGAGCCGGAGGCGGGCGAGAGCAGGGCCCACACCTACCACTGGGTCACCACCCTGGACGCGATCGGCGCCCCCGACACCTCCGTCACCGCCGACAGCCCGACCGCCGCGGTCTTCACCAAGAACGGAACCCGCACCTACGTCGCCCACAACCACTCCGGCTCGGCGGTGACCGTGACGTTCTCCGACGGCGGGAAGCTGACCGTCCCGGCCCGCTCCACGGCCACCGGCACCGGCACGGCGGACCCCACGGACCCGGGCGAGCCGGGTGACCCGCAGGATCCCCCCGCCACCGGCGACACCTTCCACCTGCGCTCCGGCGGGGCGCTGAGCACCACCGAGGCCGCCACCGCGTCGGCCGACACCATCGCCTCGGCGGGCGGCGCCAACCACGACGGCACCCCCCACCGGCCGCTGGTCTACGAGATCGGGAACGTCGACGGCACCTACGAGCCCGGCGGCACCACCGGCTTCCGCCTGAAGGTGGACGCGGGCACGGCCGTCGGACTCGGGCAGCAGGCGCGGGTGTCGTACGACCTGACCGGCGACGGCACCTTCGACCGGGTGGAGACCTACCGCTACTTCGCCACCGACCCGGTGGACGGCTGGGAGGAGTACGACGCCTCCCGCGCCGGCCTGAAGTCGGCCTCGGGCAGCCTGGGCGACCTGCGGGGCGGAACGATCCGCGTCGAGGTCTGGAGCGCGATCGGCAACGGCCCGGCGAAGCTCCGGGTCGGCTCCGGCTCGGTGCTGACCGTCCCCTTCGGGTGACCGTCCTCACCGGGTGATCAGGCCCCGCCGTGCGCGCACCCCGCCACCCCGGTGCGCGCACGGCGGCCCCGGCGGCATGGCGTACGGTCGGAGCGTGGCCCCGGCCGGTGAACTCCTGGGGTCAGCACGACAGTCGACCGCTGACCTCCCGTTAGGAGACCCCGCCGTGCGTACCCGCCGTGCCAGAGCCGCCATGCTCGCCGTCCCCGTCGCGTTGGCGCTGTCCGCCTGCTCCGGGAGTGCGGACCGGGAGGCGGGCGGCGGCCCCTCGCCCTCTCCGCCCGCGGCCTCGGAGCAGACGGCCGGGCCCGCCTCCGAGGAACTGCGCGGCATCGCCTCCGCCTCGGCGGAGGCCGAGGAGTCCGCCGCCTTCTCGCCGCAGAGGCCGAGCCCGGGGCCGAAGGCGGTCCGCGACGCGTTCGCCGGGCTCCAGGCCACCCTGCACGACTCCTGCGGCACCCCGGGGAACTGCGAGTACCTGCTCAACCGGGTCGTCGACGAACTCATCGGCCTCGACGCGGCGATGAAGGCCGACCGCAAGGGCCCCGGCCACTTCCCCGAGCCGATCGAGTGGATCGCGGCGATGCGGGAGCGGATCGGCGAGGACCGCTCCTACGAACACCTCAAGTCCCACCAGGACCTGATCTTCGGCACCCGCGACCGGATCAACGTCTGGATGCAGGACCACCCCGACGACTACCGCTGACCCCTGCCGCCGGGCGCGGCGGGGACGCCGGGGCCCCGCCGCACCCGCGTCCGCGCTCAGAAGCGGAACGGGCCGCGCACCTCGTAGGTGATGCCCCCCGAGCCGCTGCCGCTGGTGCCGCGCTGGCTGGAGAAGTACAGCCGGGAGCCGTCGGGGGAGAAGGCCGGACCGGTGATCTCCGAGGAGGACTGGCCGCCGATCCGCAGGAAGGGCGCGACCACGTCGTCCGGAGTGATCACGCAGATCTCCATGTTGCCGCCGTCCTCGGCGACGAAGAGGTCGCCGGAGGACGAGGCGGTGACGTTGTCCACGCCCGTCAGCGGAGCGCCGCCGGAGACCAGGGAGTCGTCGTAGGCCAGCTCGACCGTGTCGCTCGCCGCGTTGAGCTGCCACACCCGGCCGTCGCCCTTGGTGGTGAACCAGCAGGTGCCGTCGGCGTAGTGGCAGCCCTCGCCGCCGTTGAAGTGCTTGGCGGCCGAGACCTGGTGGCGGGTGGCGGTGGAGGCGGCCGACGGGTCGGGGACGCGGGCCCAGCCGATGGAGCCGGAGGTGCCGGAGCCGCCCGTCATCACCTCCAGCGTCCCCGAGGACAGGTCGCCCCAGGTGGTGGGGCGGAAGCGGTACAGGCAACCGTCGGAAACATCCTCGGTCAGGTAGATCACCTTGCGCACCGGGTCGGCGGCGGCGGCCTCGTGCTTGAAGCGGCCCATGGCGTCCCGGCGCACGGCGGGCCTCACGCCCCACGGGTCGGTCTCGTAGACGTAGCCGCGGTCGACCTCCTCGCAGGACAGCCAGGTGTTCCACGGGGTCTTGCCGCCCGCGCAGTTCTGCCGGGTGCCCGACAGGACGCGGTGGGCGCCGGTGATGTTCCCGAAGGAGTCGAAGCGGACGGCGCTCGCGCCGCCGCCGGGGTTGATCTCGGAGTTGGAGACGTAGATCCAGCCTCCGCCGTCCGCGTAGCAGGCGCCGCCGTCGGGTGCGTTGTGCCAGGTGTAGGAGGTGCCGGGCACCTTCTGCCCGGAGCGGGCGATCACCCGGCTGGTGAAACCCTGTGGCAGCCGGATGCCGTTGGCGTCGGCCGGCTGCAGGGCCCCGTAGGGTCCGGCGCCGGGCTGGGCGGGTGCGGCGTGGGAGGCTCCGCGCCACAGGGAGCCGCCGAAGGCGGCCACTGATCCGGTGAGCACGGCTCCGCGCAGGAAGTTACGACGTTCCACGTTCACTCCACCGAAGTCGTCTGGCCCCGCGGCCGGTCGGGCGCGGGGTCGAACGACGTGGAACGGTAGGGAACCCGATTTGACGGAGCATGAACAACCGGCCGCGCCGGGCGGCCGGTTGCCCCAACACCGGTCGTCGCGCCGGACGCGCGGCTCAGCGCACGGCGAAGTCGTAGCGCACGCCGGTGAGCCGTTCGGAGGTCTCCCACAGCCGTGCGGAGGCGGCGTCGTCGCGGGTGCGGCGGGCGCGCGGCGACGGACCGGGCGCGCCGCGCACGCCCAGCACACGCGGGCCGGTGAAGGAGTCCGGGAGCACACCGGGGGCGGTGGCGGCGTACAGGGTGGGGGCCGCGCCCAGCTCCGGGGAGGAGGCGACCAGCCGGTTGAGCAGGTGCGCCCCGCGCTCCATGGCGCGGTTGCCGGCCAGCCGCGGGCCCCTGCCCTGAAGCTCGGTCGCCGACCAGCCGGGGTGGGCGGCGGCGGCCACCAGGCGGTGCTCGACGGTGCGGCGGGCCAGTTCGTGGGTGAACAGCAGGTTCGCGCTCTTGGATCGGGCGTAGGCCGTCCACGGGTTGTACCTGACGCCGCTCGCCGGATCGTGCGGATCGACGTCCGACAGCAGGTGCATCAGGCTGGAGACGGTGACCACCCGGGCGGCGGGGGCGGCCAGCAGCCGCTCCAGCAGCAGTCCCGTCAGCGCGAAGTGGCCCAGGTGGTTCACGCCGAACTGCGTCTCGAAGCCGTCGGCGGTCCTGGAGAACGGGATCGCCATCAGCCCCGCGTTGTTGACCAGCAGGTCCAGCCGGTCGGAGGGGAGCGTCTCGGCGAAGGCGCGCACCGATGCCAGATCGGCCAGGTCCAGCACCCGTACCTCGGCGCTCGCCCCGGGCGCCTCGGCCCGCAGCCGCTCAAGGGCCGCCTCCCCGCGCCCCCGGTCGCGGCAGGCGAGCACCACCTGGGCGCCGCGCCGGGCCAGTTCGCGCGCGGTCACGTAGCCCAGACCGCTGTTGGCCCCGGTCACCACGGCGGTACGCCCGCCGAGGCCGGGGATGTCCCGTACCGTCCAGCCCATCGGTGTCACAGCTCCTCGCCTCGGCGCGCGCCCGGTCCCACGGTGACGGCGCGATCGTCTCCTTCGCGCGGCACAGCGTAGGTCGGACGGGACGCCGAGGCGAGGAGCGCGGCGCCCGCCGGGGGGCGGGGCGGGCGCCGGCCCGAAAGGCTCCGGAGCGGGTGCTCCGGAGCGGGTGCCCCGGCTCGGGGCCGGATCAGGGCTGCAGGACGCGGACCTTTGCCCCGCAGGTCATCCGGCGGTCGAAGCCGACGGTGCGCTCCGGCCCGGTCAGGGTCAGCGGCACGGTGTGGCGCGTATCGGCGCTGGAGGCGGCCAGCCGCAGCTCCACCGCCCCGGGCTCGACGACCCGCTGCCCGGGCCGCACGGTGTACGAGGCCAGGTCGGCGTGGAAGTCGAAGACGACCTCGGCCGCCTGCCCCGGCTCCAGCGTCACCCGGGTGTAGCCGACCAGCTGGACGACCGGCCGGGCCACCCGCGCCACGGGGTCGTGCAGATAGAGCTGGACGACCTCGGTGCCGGCCCGCTCACCGGTGTTGCGCACGGTGACGCGTACCTCGGCGGAGCCGTCGGTCGGCAGCGTGCCGGCGCCGGTGCCCGCGGCCTCCCAATCGAAGGAGGTGTAGGACAGGCCGTGCCCGAAGGGGTACAGCGGCGTCGGGTCGATGTTGCTGGCGTCGCCCTTGAGTCCCAGCGGCGGCACGAGGTAGGTCCACGGCTGGCCGCCGGTGCCGCGCGGCACGCTGACCGGGAGCCGGCCGGAGGGGTTGACCCGCCCGGTGAGGACCCCGGCGACCGCCGGTCCGCCCTCCTCACCGGGGAAGAACGCCTGCACCACGGCGGCCAGGCGGCCCTCCCACCGGCCGAGCGCGTACGGGCGGCCGGTGAGCAGCACCAGCACCACGGGCTTGTCGGTGCTCTCCAGCAGGGCGTCCAGGAACGCCGCCTGGCCGTCGGGGAGGGTCAGGTCGGCGGCGTCGCAGCCCTCGCCGGAGGTGCCGCGGCCGAAGAGGCCGGAGCGGTCGCCGAGCGCCGCGATAACGATGTCGGCGTCGGCGGGGGAGTCGGTCAGGATCGCCCCGGGCAGTTCGGCGCCCAGGGCGTCCAGCAGCGTGGGGATCTCCACGCCGAGGGGCAGCTCGGGGTGCTCGACGCCCACGTGCCGGGGGAAGGTGTAGCAGCCCAGCATGGCGGCCCGCTCGTCCGCGTACGGGCCGACCACGGCGATGCGGGCGGTGGGGTCCAGGGGGAGGGCGCCGCCGGAGTTGTCCAGCAGGACGACGGACTCCTCGGCCACGCGCCGGGCCAGCTCCCGCATCGCGGGCGGGTCCAGGTCCACGGTGTCCGCCGAGGCGGCGGGCGGGGCGGCCGACCAGTCGGGGTCGAGCAGGCCCAGCTCGCACTTCTGCCGCAGCACCCGCAGCGCCGCGCGGTCCACCAGCTCCTCGGGCACCTCGCCGGAGCGCACCGCCTTCAGCAGCGGCTCGCCGTAGCAGCGCAGGCCCGGCAGCTCCACGTCCACGCCCGCGGCCAGCGCCAGGGCGGCGGCACGGGCGGGGGAGTCGGCGACGCGGTGGGCCATCTCCAGGAAGGAGACGCCGAAGTAGTCGGAGACCACCGTGCCGTCGAAACCCCACTCCTCGCGCAGCAGGTCGGTGAGGAGCTCGGTGTGGGCGGCGGCCGGGACGCCGTCGAGGTCGTTGTAGGCGTGCATGACCGAGCGGGCCCCGCCCTCGCGCAGGGCCAGCTCGAACGGCGGCAGGATCACGTCGGCCAGCTCGCGCGGGCCGATCGAGACGGGGCCGTGGTTGCGGGCGCCGCGGGAGGCGGAGTAGCCCGCGAAGTGCTTGAGGGTGGAGACGATGCCGGTGGACTCCAGGCCCGCCACATAGGCGGTGGCCACCGTCGCCACCAGGTAGGGGTCCTCGCCGATGGACTCCTCGGTGCGGCCCCAGCGCGGGTCGCGCACCACGTCCAGGACCGGCGAGAGCCCCTGGTGGATGCCGACCGAGCGCATGGAGTCGCCGATGGCCGCGGCCATCTCGCGCACCAGTGCCGGGTCGAAGGTGGCCCCCCAGGCCAGCGGGGTGGGGAAGACGGTGGCCTGCCAGGCGGTGAAGCCGGTCAGGCACTCCTCGTGGGCGAGGGCGGGGATGCCGAAGCGGTTGGCCTCGGCGACCTTCGTCTGGAAGGCGGCCAGGGCCCGCGCGCCCTCGGCCGGCTCCACGGGGGCGGTGCCGAAGGGGCGGGTGAGCTGGCCCAGGCCGTGGGGCAGCAGGGCGTCCAGGTCGACGGTTTCGGAGACCTCGTGCTGGAGCGGGGCGACGTCCTCGCCGTCGGACTCGGAACCCGGCCAGACGCTGGAGAGCTGTGCGAGCTTCTCCTCCAGGGTCATCCGGGACAGCAGGTCGGCGGCGCGCTCCTCGACGGGTCGGGAGGGGTCCTGCCAGGGGTGGTGATGCATGAGGCTCCTTGTCAGGCGTCAGCGTGTCTCGCGCGTCCCCGTGGGACTCAGCGCCCGCCGGCGCCCATGAGGCCGTTGATGAGCTGACGGCGCGCGAAGAGGTAAACGACGAAGATCGGCACGATCGACAGCACGACCGCGGCGAGCAGCGCGGGGATGTCCACCCGGAACTGGCCGACGTAGTCGTAGAGGCCGAGGGTGAGGACCCGGCTCTCGCGCGACTGGGTGAGGATCAGCGGGAAGAGGAAGTTGTTCCAGGCCTGCAGCGCCGCGTAGACGCCGACGGTGGAGATCCCGCCCCGGGACAGGGGCACGACGAGCTGGAGCAGGACGCGGGTCTGGCTCGCTCCCTCCAGGGCCATCGACTCGTACATCTCCTCCTCGATGTCGCGCATCGTGGAGGACAGGATCAGTACGCACACCGGCAGGCAGAACGCCGAGACGGGCAGGATGATCGCCAGCAGGCTGTCGTACAGCTGCATCTGGGTGATCAGCAGGTAGATGGGGATGATCACCGCCTGGGCGGGGATCGCCAGGCCCAGCAGGAAGAACTGGAAGATCCGCTGCGAGGTCCGGCTGAGGGTGCGCACCACGGTGTAGCCGATGCCCACCGAGAGCACGATGACGATCGCGGCGGTGGCGACCGTGACGACCGCGGTGTTGAGCAGGTAGGTGAGGAAGTCGCTCTCCAGCACCGTGCGGTAGTTGTCGAGGGTGAGCTCGCCGGGCAGGCTCAGCGCGCCCTCGTCGAAGTAGGAGTCGCGGTCCCGCAGCGTGGTGAGGACCAGGACGTACAGCGGCAGGCCGACGACGACCAGCCAGAGAACGGAGGCGACGCCCGCGGGCATGTTCCACTTGCGGACGCGGCGCAGCCTGCCGAGCAGGCCCCGGTCGTTGCGCTTCTGGGGCTTCTCGTCCCGTTCGGCGGCGGGGGAGGGCCGGTGCTCCGGCCTGGTGGCGGTCTTCACATCCCCTCCCGGGTGCTGCGCATCTTGCTGAAGCCGGTCACCCGGACCATCAGCAGGGAGATGGCGGTGGCGACGATCACCAAGGTGGTGGCGATGGCGCTGGCGTAGCCCATGTCGTACGCCTGGAAGCCGGTCTCGTACATCAGGTAGGGCACGATCGTGGTGTCCGTTCCCGGCCCGCCCTCGGTCAGGATGAGGACGGTGTCGAAGAAGGTCAGCGCGCCGACGACCATCAGCACCGAGGAGGTGATGATGGTGTTGCGCAGCTGCGGCAGGGTGATGGAGAAGAACTGCCGAACGGTGCTCGCCCCGTCGATGGAGGCGGCCTCGTAGAAGGACTTGGGGATCTGCCGGGCGCCGCCCTGGTAGAGCAGGGTGTGGAACGGGATGAACTGCCAGGCGGCGACGAAGGCGACGGCGGCGAAGGCGCCGTCACCGGTGCCGAGCAGGTTGCCGTCCTCGATCCCCAGCCACGGGCCGATGTCGGAGATCAGGCCGAAGTTGGGGTCCAGCAGTGACTTCCACAGCAGCGCCAGCGCCACCGAGGAGGCCAGCAGCGGAAGGAAGAAGATCGCGCTGAGGACGGCCCGGTTCTTCTGCCGGCCGGCCGACCACACTCCCAGCAGCAGGGCGACGGGCGTCTGGATCAGCCAGCTCACGCCGGTGAGCAGGATGCTCAGCCAGATGGCCTGCCGCATGGTGGGGTCGTCGAACAGCCGCTCCCAGTTGCCCGTTCCGCTGATCGAGGGGAAGTCGCCGAGGCCGTCCCAGTCGGTGAAGGACAGGTAGCCGACCAGCACCATCGGGCCGACGGCGAACAGGACGAAGAACAGCACGCCGGGGACCGCCCAGGCAATGCCCGGGCGGCCCACGCGCGGCGACGCGGTTGGTGCTTGCTTCACTTCAGGGCCTTCATGGCGTCGACGAACTCTTCGGGGCTGAGCTGCTTGTTGAAGAGCTTCTGGATGTTGGTGAGCATCGGCGAGGCCTGCTGCGCCGGCAGCGCCTGGTCCCAGGAGAGGGTGAAGTTCGGGGCGTCGCGCACCAGGTCGTACTGGAAGAGGGCGTAGTCGGGGGCGGGGTGCCCGGTGAGCATGTCCTCGGAACCGGAGTTGGTGGGCACGTCGCCGTTGTCCACCAGGGCCTCGGCGTACCAGTCCTCGGCGGCGGTCTTGACGAACTCCAGGGCCGCCTCGCGCTCGGCGCCCTTCAGGTTGGAGTTGACCGACCAGAAGTTGGTGGGGTTGCCCACGACGTTCTTGGGGTCGCCCTCGCCGTCGGGGAGGGCGGGGAAGGTGGTCCAGCCCAGGCCCTTCTCGGCGAACTCCTTCTGGTTGGCCTGCTGGTTGGAGTACTCCCAGCTGCCCATCAGGTGCATGGCGGCCTTGCCCTTGGCGAAGAGCGTGGAGGCACCGTCGGCGGTGTAGTTGACCGAGGCGTAGTTCTTGCCGAACGCCCCGCGGTCCACCAGGTCGCGGATGGTCTCGGCGGTCTTCAGCACGGCCGGGTCGCCCCAGGCGGAGGAGTCGCCGTCCTGGATGCGCTGGAAGACCTCGGCACCGCCGATGCGGTCCAGCAGGTACTCGACCCACATCAGCTCGGTCCAGGCGTCGGTGCCGGCGAGCGCGAAGGGGGTGACGCCCTCCTTCTTGAAGGTGTCGACCAGATCCAGCAGGTCGTCCCAGGACTCGGGCGGCTGGACGCCGGCCTTGTCGAAGACGTCCTTGTTGTAGAAGAGGACCACCGGCTGCATGCCCCGCATCGGGACGCCGTAGATCTTGTCGTTCACCTTGCCCGCGTTGAGGATCGAGGGCAGGAACGCGTCCTTGAGCTTGTCGTCCTTCTGGATCTCGGGCGTGAGGTCGACCAGCATGTCCTTCTCGACGAAGTTGCTGATGCTGCCGCCGCCCCAGTTGAAGAAGACGTCCGGTGCGTTGGGCGTGCCCATCGCACTGCGCATCTTGTCCTGGTAGCCCTCGCCGGGCACCTCGACGAGCTCGGCCTTGACGTCGGAGGTCTTGTTGAACCGCTCGACGGCCTCGCGCTGCACCTTGGTCGAGGCGTCCTGGTAGACCCAGACCTTCAGGGTTCCGCCGGCCTTCTCCTCGCCCGGCCCACCGCTGCCGCAGGCGGTGAGTACGGAGGCCGCCAGCACCGCCGCCGTCAGCCCGGCGGCGTGGCGCCGCCCGAATCCCCTGCGGCCTCTTGCGGCCGAGCCCTGCACTGCTGTTCGCATCGCGTACCTTCCGGAAGGAATCCGAAAATTATCGGTAGTGGTGGTGGGAAAGTACGTACGCGCTCCAGCGGTGTCAACAGGTCTGACAAAAAAGAGGACCCGAGGCCCGGCAGCGTGATGCGCCCGTTATATGGAGTTGTCCGGTCCGCTGCCCGAGTCAGTCCCGCAGTGGCGCCGTGCTGGCGCGAACGACCAGCTCAGTGGCGAGTTCCACGCGAGGGGAGTCGATCTCCTCGCCCCTGGCCTGACGCAGTACGGTGCGGGCCGCGACCTTGCCCATCTCCACCAGCGGCTGACGCACCGTCGTCAGCGGCGGAGCCGACCAGCGCACTTCCGGAAGGTCGTCGAACCCGACGATGCTGACGTCCTCCGGCACCCGCATCCCGCGCCGCCGCAGCGCCTCGATCGCGCCCAGCGCCATCTGGTCGCTGGCGGCGAACAGGGCGGTGGGCGGCTCGTCCAGGTCCATCAGCCGGTTGCAGCCGTTGAAGCCGGACTCGTGGTAGAAGTCGCCCGGCACCATCAGCCGGTCGTCCACTCCGACGCCGGCGGCCTCCAGCGCGGCGCGGTAGCCGTCCAGCCGGGCGCGGCTGCACAGCAGTCTGGGCGGCCCGGCGATGAAGCCGATGCGGCGGTGGCCCAGTTCCAGCAGGTGCTCGGTGGCGGACATGCCGCCGGCCCAGTTGGTGGCGCCCACCGTCGGCGCGTCCAGGGCCGGGGAGCCGGAGGGGTCCACCACCACCAGCGGCACGCCGAGGCGGTGCAGTTCCTCGTGGAGGACCGGCTCCAGGACCGAGGTCACCAGGATCACGCCGCCGGAGGCGCGGGCCCGCAGGTTGCGCATCCACTGCCGGGCCGAGCCCGCGCGGTCGTGGATCGCCGAGACCACCGTGCCGAAGCCGACCTCGTGCGTGGTCTCCTCCACGCCGCGGATGATCTCCACCGCCCAGGGGCTGTCGAGATCGTTGAAGACCAGGTCGATCAGGGCCGGCCGGTCGCCGGAGGAGGCCGTGCGGCGGCGGTAGCCGTACTGCCGCAGCAGCTCCTCGACCCTGGCCCGGGTCGCGGGCGCGACGTCCGAGCGGCCGTTGACCACCCGCGAGACCGTGGGGACCGAGACCCCCGCCTCCTGGGCGATCGCCGTGATCGTGACCTTCTGCTCCACCTTGGGTGCCATCCTCTGCTCCGCGACTTTGCCGGCCGCGGCGACCGCGCCGTCCGTCATGCCGTCTCCCATGCTCTCTCCTCCACACGCGCACACCGTTGACGGGCGTTCCCATCGGCTCTACCGTTCCCGGCGCACCCTCGAAACCTTCCAACAGTCTTCCGGAAAGAGTTCCGGGGAGTCGAGAGAGGGACACCCCAGCATGAGGCAACACCGTGTAAGCACCGTACGCCGCTTAGCGCGGGCGACCGTAGCCGCCTCCGCCGCGGCCGCGGCCCTGACCTTCGGGTTCAGCGCCCCGAGCCAGGCGGCCGACCCCTCCCTGCGCGAGGTCGCCGAGTCCACCGGCCGCTTCATCGGCACGGCCGTCAACGACGGCCTGCTGAGCAACGGGACCTACAGCGACATCGTCAGCACCGAGTTCGACAGCGTCACCGCCGAGAACGCCATGAAGTGGGACGCGGTCGAACCCCAGCGCGGCCAGTACAACTGGGCCGGGGGCGACCGCCTGGTCCAGTTCGCCCAGGCCAACGACCAGCTCGTCTACGGCCACACCCTGGTCTGGCACAGCCAGATGCCGGGCTGGCTGCAGAACGGTTCGTTCTCCAACACCGAGCTGCGCCAGATCATGACCGACCACGTCACCACCCAGGTCAGCCGCTACAAGGGCAAGGTCCAGCGCTGGGACGTGGTCAACGAGGCGTTCAACGAGGACGGCTCGTTCCGGCAGAGCAAGTTCTACCAGCAGCTCGGCGCCTCCTACATCGCCGACTCCTTCCGGGCCGCCCGCGCCGCGGACCCGGACGCCAAGCTGTTCATCAACGACTACAACACCGAGCTCGACAACGCCAAGAGCGACGGCCTGTACCGGCTGGTCAGCGACCTGCTGGCGCAGGGCGTGCCGATCGACGGCGTCGGCTTCCAGAACCACCTCATCGTCGGCAACGTCAACGGTCCGGCCATCCGGCAGAACCTCCAGCGCTTCGCCGACCTGGGCCTGGAGGTCGTGATCACCGAGCTGGACATCCGGATGCGGATGCCGTCCGACAACTCCAAGCTCCAGCAGCAGGCCCGCGACTACCGCGCGGTGGCCGACGCCTGCCTGGCGGTCTCCCGCTGCTCCGGCATCACCGTCTGGGGCGTCAGCGACCGGGACTCCTGGGTGCCGGACGTCTTCCCGGGGGAGGGCGCCGCCTGCCCCTGGGACGAGAACTACCGGCCCAAGCCGGCCTACGACGCGCTGCGCGACGCCTTCGTCGCGGCGGGCGGCGACCCCGGCGACCCGGACGACCCCGGCGACCCCGATGACCCGGGCGACCCCGAGCCGGGCGACTGCTCCGCCGTCTTCACCGTCTCCAACCGCTGGGACACCGGCTCGGTCGTCTCCGTGACCATCCGCACCGGACAGGCCCTCAGCGGCTGGCGCGCGCAGTTCGACCTGCCGGCCGGTGTGCGTCTGGCCAACGGCTGGAACGGATCCTTCTCGCAGAGCGGCAACACCGTCACCGTCGCCAACGCCGCCTACAACGGCACGGTCCCGGCCGGTGGGACGGTCTCCTTCGGCTTCCAGACCAGCGGGGGCGCCGCCCAGGACGGCACCCGCGTCAGCCTCGGCGGACAGGAGTGCGCCGCGGGCTGACACCGGCTCCCGTCCGGTGCGCCGAACCGCCGGGGCAGGGTGGCCGGCGTGCCGGACGGGGCACAGCCGGGCCCCGGTCGCGGCCCGCCCCACACGGGCCGCGGCCGGGGTCCTTCGCCTCTGCCCGGCGGTTCCCACCGCCCTTCGGGGCTCCTCAGCGGGTGCGGACGGCGTACACCGGCACCGACACCGCCTCGTCGTCCAGACACCGGCCCGTGGCCAGGTCGAAACGCTGCTTGAGCAGCGGGGAGGCGACGAACGCCCGGCCGCCGGCCGAACCCAGCAGTCCGCGCGAGAGCACCCGGGCGCCGGTGAACGGATCGCGGTTGCCGACGGCGTACGTCCGGCCCGCCCGGTCCCGGAACACGGCGATCTGCCGGCCGTCGGGCAGCAGCGCCGCCACCCCCCGCCCCGGCACCAGATCGGACAGGCCGCACACCGCGGCCCAGCCGCCGCCGGCGCGCACCTCCACCCGCGACCCGGCCGCCCGGTCCTCACCCGAAACGGCGGCGGTCGCCGCCTCGGCCGCGGTCCCGGCCGTCACCTCGGCCGTCACCTCGGCCGCCGCTGTGGTCGTCACTTCGGTCGTCACCTCGGTCGTCGCCGTGGTCATCGGGCCGTGCTCCCTTCGAGGGCTTCGAGTGTGCGGACGGGGATGTCGGGGCCGGACAGGAGCGTCAGATCGGGCCGGACCTGCTCGCGCTCGGCGACGAACCGCACCGACGGGTCCGGCGCGTCGGGGGCGTTGACGAAGGACACGAAGCGCCGCAGCCGCTCGGGGTCCTCCAGCGTCGCGGCCCACTCGTCGCGGTAGTTCGCCACATGGCCGGCCATCAGCTCCTCCAGTTCGGCGCACAGCCCCAGCGAGTCGTGCACGACCACGTCGCGCACATGGTCCAGGCCGCCCTCGATCCGCTCCAGCCAGGCGGCGGTGCGCTCCAGCCGGTCGGCGGTGCGGATGTAGAACATCAGGAAGCGGTCGATCAGCCGGACCAGCTCGGCGTCCGACAGGTCCTTGGCCAGCAGGTCGGCGTGGCGCGGGGTCGCGCCGCCGTTGCCGCCCACGTACAGGTTCCAGCCGTTCGCCGTGGCGATCACGCCGAAGTCCTTGCCCCGTGCCTCGGCGCACTCGCGCTGGCAGCCGGAGACCGCCCCCTTCAGCTTGTGCGGCGCGCGCAGGCCCCGGTAGCGCAGCTCCAGGTCGATGGCCATGCGCACCGAGTCCTGCACCCCGTAGCGGCACCAGGTCTGCCCCACGCACGACTTCACCGTGCGCAGCGCCTTGCCGTAGGCGTGGCCGGACTCGAAACCGGCCTCCACCAGCCGCGCCCAGATCGCCGGGAGCTGGTCGACGCGGGCGCCGAACAGGTCGATCCGCTGACCACCGGTGATCTTGGTGTAGAGACCGAAGTCGCGGGCCACCTCGCCGATCACGATCAGCTTCTCGGGGGTGATCTCACCGCCGGGGACGCGCGGCACGACCGAGTACGAGCCGTTGCGCTGGAGGTTGGCCAGATGGTGGTCGTTGGTGTCCTGCAGTGCCGCCTGCTCGCCGTCCAGTACGTAGCCGCTGGCCCCCAGCACCGGGGCGAGCGAGGCGATGACCGAGGCGACGGCCGGCTTGCAGACCTCGCAGCCCTCCCCGCCGCGGGCCTCCTCGCGGCCGTGGCCGTCCAGCAGCTCGGCGAAGGTGGACAGCCGCCGGGTGCGGACGATCTCGTACAGCTCGCCGCGGGTGTGGGCGAAGCAGCCGCACAGGCCCTTGTCGACGGCGACGCCGCTCGCCTCCAGCTCGTCGTTGACGAGAGCGGTGAGCACCTTGACACAGCTTCCGCAGCCGGTGCCCGCCTTCGTGCACTTCTTCACCTCGGGCACGGTGGCGCACGCGTGCTCGGTGACGGCCGCGCGGACGGCGCCCTTGGTGACGTTGTGGCAGCTGCACACCACCGCGTCGTCCGGCAGCGCGGACGGCCCCAGCGCCGCGGGCGCCCCGGCTCCGGCCGGCAGGACGAGCTGTTCGGGCGCCACCGGCGGGACGCTGCCGGTCAGCGGGCGCAGCGTGCCGTACGCCTCGGCGTCGCCGACCAGCACACCGCCCAGCAGGGTGCCGTCGGCGGCGACCACCAGCTTCTTGTAGACCCCCGCCCGGGAGTCGGAGTAGACGACGTCCAGACAGCCCTCGGTCCTCCCCAGCGCGTCGCCGAAGGAGGCCACGTCCACGCCCAGCAGCTTGAGCTTGGTGGAGGTGTCGGCGCCGGTGAAGGACGCCCCCGCGCCCCCCGCGCCACCGGTGC
>NZ_JAKMAY010000066.1:0-23532 GCF_022015835.1 Streptomyces sp. ICN903
GGGGTGTCAGCGGGAGGTGTCGAACACCTCGTCGCGGGTGGTGGCCAGGGCGCTCTCCAGCGCGCCGCTGAGCACGGGGTGATCGGTGACGGTTCCGAGGGCCAGCCGCGGCCGGGGGGCCGCCAGTTCGTCCAGCTCCCGCCGCACCAGCTCGCGCAGCACCTCACCGCCGGCGGCGAGTACGCCGCCGGACAGCACGATCAGCTCCGGGTCCAGGACGGCGACCAGCGCGGCCAGCCCGGTCGCCAGCCCGGTGGCGGCGCGGCGCAGCAGCTCGCCGTACGGGCCGCCGCCGTCCTGCCCGGCCTCCGGACCGGCCCGTTCCACCGCGCGGGCGAGCAGCTTCGCCGCCGCCTCGCCGTCCCGGCCGGCGGGGGGCTCGATGCCCAGCTCGCGCGCCGTCCGCAGCAGCGCCCGCGCGCCCGCCAGTTCCTGGAACCCGCCCCTGTTGGCGCGGGCCACCTGCCGGAGAAGCGGGGAGCCGGGGACGGGCAGGAACCCGACCTCGCCCGCGCCGCCGGTGCGGCCGCGGTGCAGCCGCCCGCCCAGCACCAGCGCGGCGCCCAGTCCCTGCTCGTTCCAGAGCAGGACGAAGTCCTCGTGACCCCGGGCGGCGCCCAGGCGGTGCTCGGCGACGGCGGCGAGGTTGACGTCGTTGTCGTACTCCACCGGCACCGGCAGCGCGGCGGCCAGCTCCTCCAGCAGACCGGGGGAGTGCCAGCCGGGCAGGTGGGAGGCGTAGCGCAGCCGTCCGGTGCGCGGGTCGAAGGCGCCGGGGGTGCCGATGACGACGCGGTGCAGCGCGGACCGGGTGAGCCCGGCGGCCTCGGCGGCCCCGTCCACGGCGGCCACGACCTGCCGTACGACCGGCTCGGCGGACCGCCCTTCCGGGGCGTCGGACGGCCCGGGTGCTTCGGGGGCCCCGCACGGCCCGGAGCGCCCCGGCGCGGGCACCTCGAAGGAGCCGACGGTACGGCCGGTGACGTCGGCGACCGCGGCGCGGATCCGGGTGGCGGTGACATCCAGCCCGGCCACGTGCGCCGCGGCCGGGTCGAGTGAGTAGAGCCGGGCGTTCGGCCCCGGGCGGCCCTCGCTGGCACCGGTGACCCGGACCAGGCCCGCGGCCTCCAGGCGGGCCAGGAGCTGGGAGGCGGTCGGCTTGGACAGCCCGGTCAGCCTGCCGATGCGGCCGCGCGAGAGCGAGCCGTGCGCGAGCAGCAGTTCCAGGGCCGCGCGGTCGTTCATCGCGCGCAGCACCCGGGGCGTCCCCGGAGTGGTCCCGGTCATGGGCCTCTCTCCCGCCCAGAACTGTAAGGAAGGTTTCCTGTCTTCTGGCCGGGACACTAGGGCCCGCCTCCGGGCGGCGTCAACGGACGTGCCGGAGACGGGCCTTCGCACCGCTCCCGCCCGCTCCTCCGCGCGGCTCCCCGCGTGCCTTCCGCGTTCTACCGGCGAGACCCGCCGGAGCCCCGCCCGAGGTCCCTCGGCTCCTTCACCAGGGCCTTGGCCGTCTCCCTGCCCGGACCCCCGGTCAGGGCGTCCTTCACCGGGTCCACCGCGTCCTTCGCGGCGTCCGGCCCCTTCACCGTCTCCTTCGCGGGCTCCTTCTCCAGCAGGACCCGGCCGGAGCCCCGTCCGCGGGCCGACGCCCCCAGCTCCTCGTCCAGCTTCCGCAGGGCCGCCAGCGACTCCTCGTCCACCATCCGGATGCCCCGAGCGTCCAGCGCCCGCTTGACGCGCCAGCGCAGCTCGCGCTCCACCGGCAGCGCCTTGCCCGGCATCGTCTTGGCCGAGACGCGGACGACCATGGTGTCCAGCGTCACCGAGTTCAGGCCCAGCACCTCCACCGGCGCCCACAGGACCTCGTCCCACGGCGCGGAGGTCGACATCTCCTCGCCGGCCGAGGCGATCGCCGAGCGGACCTCCTCCAGGTCCTCGTCGGAGCGGACCTCCACGTCCAGGGCGGCCGTCGCCCAGCCCTGGCTGAGGTTGCCGACCCGCTTGATCTCGCCGTTGCGCACGTACCAGATCTCGCCGTCGTCGCCGCGCAGCTTGGTCACCCGCAGTCCGATCTCCAGGACGGTGCCGGTGGCCTCGCCCGCGTCGATGCGGTCGCCGACCCCGTACTGGTCCTCCAGCAGCACGAACATCCCGGTCAGCACGTCCGTGACCAGGTTGCGCGCGCCGAAGCCGATGGCCACGCCCGCCACACCGGCGCTGGCCAGCAGCGGGGCCAGGTCGATGCCGAGGGTGGACAGCACGATCAGCAGCGCCGTCCCCATGATCACGAAGGTGGTGACGCTGCGCAGCACCGAGCCGATGGCCTCCGTGCGCTGGCGCCGCCGCTCGGCGTTGACCAGCAGACCGCGCAGCGCGTTGCCGCTGGCCTCGGCCTCGGCGTTGCGGTTCATCCGGGCGATCAGCCGGGTGATGGCCCGTCTGACCACCGAGCGCAGCACGACGGCGATCGCCAGGATCAGCGCGATGCGCAGCCCGATGGCGAGCCAGGTCCCCCAGTTCTCCTCTATCCAGCCGGCGGTGTCGGTGGCGGTCCTGTGCGCCTCGTCCATTGAATCCACCCACAACACACTAACGGGGGACACCCCGCCGAACAGGCCGCGTCACCCGGGGTAGCGGCGGCATCGGGCGGGGGAGGAACAGCGTGTGGTCGAAAACACGCTCAGCGCGTTACGCGATCGTGGTGGCGCCGCCACCGGGGCGCGGGACACACTGGGGGAGATCGTCCCGGCGCGAGCCACGCGCCGCCGACGTACAAGGAGGCACCGTGCCGCACGTCCTGGTCCTCAACGCGTCGTACGAGCCGCTCGGCGTCGTACCGCTCCGCCGCGCGCTCATACTCGTCCTCAACGGCAAGGCGATCAGCCTGGAGGACTCCGGCGCCCTCATGCACAGCGCGACCCAGGCAATACCCGCCCCCAGCGTCGTCCGTCTCAAACGCTTCGTGCGCGTGCCCTTCCGGGGCACGGTGCCGCTCACCCGCCGCGCCCTGTTCGCCCGTGACGGCGGCAGGTGCGCGTACTGCGGTGGCGTCGCGACCAGCGTCGACCACGTCGTACCGCGCAGCCGCGGCGGGCAGCACTCCTGGGAGAACGTCGTGGCGGCCTGCCGCCGCTGCAACCACGTCAAGGCCGACCGCCACGTGGCGGAGCTGGGCTGGCACCTGCGCCACCAGCCCGCCCCGCCCAGCGGCCTGGCCTGGCGGATCATCGGAACGGGGCACCGTGACCCGCGGTGGCTGCCGTATCTGCGGCCCTACGGCGCGGACGACGCCCTCGCCCGGATCGAAGGCAGGACGACGACACCCGCCTGAGATCCGGGCGTTCTCCGTACGGGGCCGGTGACGGCCCCGTACCCGGTGCGCCCCTACTCCTGCTCCCGCCCCTGCTCCCTCTCCTGCTCCCGCACGGCGTACGCCTCCACGGACCACAGCGAGACGCCGAACCGGGTCGCCCGCTCGTCGGCCACGACCCGCACGTAGCGGGTGTCCGCGGGGGCGTCCATCCGCACCGTCTCCCGGCCGCCCCGCCCGTCGCGGACGGTCGCGGCCGTGCTCCACCGCCTGCCGTCGGCGGAGACCTGGACGCGGTAGCGGGAGGCGTGCGCGTCCTGCCAGTGCAGCCGCACCTCGCCGATCCGGGCCGGGCGGTCCAGCTCCACCCGCAGCCACTGGCCGTCCTTCGCGGGGGAGGACCAGCGGGTGTCCGGATCGCCGTCGGTGGCCGCCGAGGCGGGGAAGTCCTCGGTCTCGTCGGCCGAGGAGCCGGTCCTCGCGCCCCGGGCCAGGTCCGGCCCGCCGGTGGGCGGGTAGGCGCGCACTGTCAGCGTCCGCCGCAGGCTCTCGCCCTCGGCGGTGAGGGTGACCGGGATCCGGTACGTGCCCGGCCGCACGTCCTTCCCGGCGGTGATCTCGATCCGCGGGGCCGCCGGCACGCCGCGTTGGAGCATGACCCGGCGCGGCGCCCGCACCGTGAAGCCCTCCGGAGCCCGTACGGTCAGCCTGCCGCGCACGTCGGTGGGCCGGTGACCGGTCAACCGGGCCCCGACGGCGGCGGGCTCGCCGCCGATGACGGCGTTGGCCTCCTCGCGGGAGAGTTCCAGCCCGGCGCCGGGGGAGTCCGAGTACCAGGGCGTCAGCTCGTGGATCACCGGCGCCTTCGAACCGTCCTGCCAGGCCAGCCGTACGGCGTCCGCCCGCAGACCGCCGGTGTCCACCTCCGTCCAGCCCTTCTCGGAGAGCGTGCCCAGCCGCCTCCAGCCCTCGCCCGGCACATGCGCCTCGACGGCGGCGCGGGTGCCCTCGCCCGGCTCGGACTGGACGGTGACGGCCGCCAGGGAGCGTTCCCGGGGCAGCCGCAGCACCAGCTCGTCACCGCTGTCGCCGCTGCCGTCGTCTCCCCCACCGCCTTCGGGGGCGGGCTCCTCGGCGGCGCGGAAGGCGGTCGCGGGGTCGCCGTCGGCGGCGTGCTCCGGCGGGGAGCCGGGCAGCGGCGCGGGGCCGCCGTGCACCCGCTCCCCGGAGCGCCCGGTCTTCTTCTCCGCCCCGCCGCTCGCGCCGGACCAGTCGTCGGCGGCCTTCAGCGCCCGGTCCACGAAGGCGGGCAGCACGTCCTCGCCGACCGTCACCCCGCTCTCGCGGGCCTCGGCGCGCAGCCGCTGGAGTTCCAGCCGCGCCTTCCACGCCCCGGCGCCGTCCCCGCGCCGCTGGGCGGCCAGCATGTCCAGCGCGTACCGGCCGGCCCGCCCGTAGCGGGCCAGCTGCCGCACCCAGGGGCGCATCTCCTCGCTCAGGGCGCCGCCGGCGACACCGGCCAGGTTCTCCGGGGACTCGCGCAGCACGGCGAAGGCGTCGCGCAGCCGGTCGGACGCGGCGGCGAACTCCTCGTCGTCCTCGCCCGCGCGGGCCTTCCAGAAGGCGTCGAGCAGCGGGGTGAGGTAGGCGGACTCCTCCTCGTCGAGCACCGAGGAGGAGTTGTTGGCGGCCAGGGCGTGCAGTGCCTCGCGGGCCCGCTTCCCGGAGCGTCCGGCCTTCCTCTCCCCGCCGCCCGTCGCGGCCAGGTCCTCGACGGCCGCCTTCCAGGACTCCTGCGGCCGGTAGCCGCGCGGGTTCCAGGCGTAGTCGGCGACGGTGAACAGCGGCAGGCGGGAGGCCGTCGCCTGCTCCATGGCGTTGGCCAGCAGCGCCGCCGAGCGGTTGGCGACGGCCGGCTCCCGGCCGGTGTAGGGGCCCAGGAAGACGCGGTCGCCGGCGTAGTCGTTGACCGGGTAGTTGTCCATGGTGACCAGCGGGTGGCGGAAGACGGTGCGGGCCTGGGCCAGCTCGCCACCGGTGATGGCGGCGGGCACGACCCCCACCCCCGTCCAGGCCACCTCCACGTCCGCGTCCAGCTTCCTCGCCAGCGTGCCGCGGTACTCGGTGGGGCCGTCCTGGTAGAACTCCGTCGGCAGCACCGACAGCGGCACCGCGTCGCGCCCGAAGCCGTACCGCTTCGCCAGATGCGCCGCCACCTCGTTGGCCAGCTCCGCGTGGGCGGTGGCCGCGGCCTGAGGCCCCGTGCCGTAGCGCTCGGCGTCCGCGTCGCAGTGCCACTCGGTGTAGCTGGCGTCCTCGAAGCGGAGCTGGAACGCCCGCACCCCCAGGGCCGCCATGGCGTCGATCTTGCGCAGCAGGGCCCTGCGGTCGCCCTCGGAGGCCAGGCACATCGACTGCCCCGGCGAGACGGCCCAGCCGAGTACCACGTGGTTGCGCCGGGCGCGTTCGGCGAGCTCGCGGAACTGCGCGCGCCGCTCGGCGGGGTAGGGCTCGCGCCAGCGCGACTGGCGGAAGGCGTCGTCGCCGGGGGCGTACAGGTAGCGGTTCTGCTTGGTGCGGCCCATGAAGTCCAGGTGGGCCAGCCGCTCGCGGTGCGGCCAGGCCTCGCCGTAGAAGCCCTCCGTGGTGCCGCGCACCGGCGAGGCGGGCCAGTCGCGTACGACGGCCCCGGTGATCCGGGCCCCGCCCTCGCCGGTGGTCACCAGCTGCCGCAGCGTCTGCGCGGCGTGGAACAGCCCGTCCGGGCCGACGCCCGACAGCGCCACCGTGCCGCCCGGCCCGTCCACGCCGTCCACCCGGCCGGCCGCCAGCCGGTAGCCGCCCGGGGGCAGGTCGCCGCGCTCGGGCGCGCCCAGGGCGCGCAGCGCCCGCTCGGCGGCGCGCTCGCCGGCGCGCACCACCAGCCCGCGGGCGCGCGCCTCCTCACCCGGGCGCACGGTGCGCACCTCGCGCGCGCCGGCCGCGCGCAGGATGTCGCGGAGGGTGTCGAGGGCGTACGGGTCGGAGTCCTCGTCGGCGACGAGCAGCACCTCCCGGCCGACGGGCACGGCCGGGCCGCGCGTGCGCAGGGACTGGGGGCGCGGCCACACACCGGGGGCGCCGTCCAGGCGGACGCGGTCGTCCGGCCCCGCGGCGTCCCGCGCGGGCTCCTCGGCCGCCCTGTCCCGCGGTGGCGCCGAGTGTGCGGCCGGTGCGCCGCCGAGCAGTCCGCCGAGGACGGCCGCGACCAGTGCCGTCGCACCGGTCCGGCGTACGGCGCGGCCATGCGTCGCGTGGTTCACGTGTTCCTCAGGCCCCTCTCGACCCGTTCCCCGACCCGTCTCCCGGTTCGTTCCCCCGCCTGGCCGCCCGCCCCGGCCGGGAGCGGCTCTCCGGCCGGGCAGTGGACCCGCCGGTAGGTGACGAGCCCATCACCGACGTGGTGAAGGTGTCAACGACAGGGGCCGAAGCGCCCGGTTTGTCGACCGGTGCGGACGAGGCAGTCCGCCGTCGAACGCAGTCGGACGCGGCTGGACGCGGCCGGGCCCGGCCGCAGCCGGACGCGGCGGGCCCGAAGCCCTGCCGGGCGGCCGTCCCGCGAAGGGACGGTAAATCTTGGCCGAGATGCCCGCTTTGCTCGAATGCCCTACGCTGACAGGCGCACCGCACCGTGAAATCATCGGTGATGGAACTGTGAGCCATCTCACGTTTGTTCCGCCGAAAGTGTCTGGGCTCCGCCTCAGTGGGTAGGGCCCTGATGTCCGACCGACAGCAACGAACGGAGGCCCCCGTGGCCGCGTCCGCTGAACTCCTCACCCCCCTCCCCCTGTTTCCCAAACAGGGGCAGGAGCCGATCGACCTGTCCGGAGTCTCCGACCCCGACTCCGGCCTGGACGGCTCCTGCTCCTGGGACTACGCCGAGACACCGCTGACCAGCGAACCACCCCTCGCCGACGCCGCCCCGCTCACCAGTGAGCCGCCGCTGGCCGCCGAGCTCCCGCTGACCAGCGAACCGGCCGGGGTGGGATACGGAACGGATTCCGCGGAGATCTAGACCCGGGAGAGCCCAGGGGGAGAGCGGAGGAAGTTCCCATGAGCCGACTGGCGCGACTGGCCGCGGCGCACGGAGTCTGCACCTCCTACGACCCGGCCCCGGGCCGTACGATCCGGGTGCCCGACGACACGATCGTCGAAGTGCTCGCCGCACTGGGTGTCGACGCCTCCACCCCGGACGCCGTACGCGACGCCCTGGCGCGCCACGCGCGCGAGGAGGCGGCCCGGCTGCTGCCCCCCACCGTCGTCGTACGCGCCTCCTCCCGCGGCGGCTCCTCCCCACCCGCCGCCTCCGCGCCCGTCGTCCGCGGCGGCGTTCCCCCGCTCCCCGACGGCACCGCCCTGAGGGTCGAGACGGAGGACGGCCGCACCCTGGACTGGGGAGCGGACCCGGACGCCGACGGCGAGCGGCTCCCCCTGGGCTGCCACACCCTCCACGCCGAGGCCCCCGACGGCCGCACCGCGAGCGCCGTCCTGATCGTCGCCCCGGACCGCTTCCCGGCCGTGCGGGGCCGCTCCTTCGGCCTGCTCGTCCAGCTCTACTCGCTGCTGTCCTCGCGCTCGTGGGGCATGGGCGACCTGGCCGACCTCGCCGACCTCGCCGCCTGGTCCGGCCGTGCGACCGGAGCCGACTTCATCCAGCTCAACCCCCTGCACTCGGCCGTCCCCGCCGCCGACGGCGAGAGGGTGGACCCCTCCCCCTACCGCCCCTCGTCGCGGCGCTTCGCCGACCCGGTCCACCTGCGGATCGAGGAGATCTCCGAGTACGCCTACCTGCGCGGCGAGGCCCGCGCGAAGGCGGACGAGCTGCTGGCCCAGGCCGCCGAACTGCGCGAGGCCACCCTCGCCAAGGACGGGATGATCGACCGCGACGCGGTCTGGTCGCTCAAGCGCCGCGCCCTGGAGCTGGTGCGCACCGTCCCCCTCGGCCCCGGCCGCCACGTCGCGTACTGCGACTTCCTCGCCGAGCAGGGCCAGGCCCTGGAGGACCACGCCGTCTGGTGCGCCCTCGCCGAGGTCCACGGACCCGACTGGCGCTCCTGGCCCGCCGGCCTGGACGACCCCCGTTCGGCCGCCACCGCCCGCGCCCGCGGCGAACTGCTGGACCGGGTGGACTTCCACACCTGGCTGGCCTGGCTCACCGACGCCCAGCTCGCCCGCGCCCAGCGCACCGCCCGCGACGCGGGCATGTCCATCGGCCTGGTGCACGACATGGCGCTGGGCGTCCACCCCTCCGGAGCCGAGGCCTGGGCGCTGAAAGACTTCCTGGCCACCGGCATGTCCATCGGCGCCCCGCCGGACGCCTTCAGCCCCCACGGCCAGGACTGGGGCCTGCCGCCCTGGAACCCGGGCGCGCTGGCCGCCTCCGGCTACGCCCCCTACCGCGCGCTGCTGCGCGGGCTGCTGCGGCACACCGGCGGCCTGCGCATCGACCACGTGATGGGCCTGTTCCGGCTGTGGTGGATCCCCGAGGGCCGCCCGCCCACGGAGGGCGCGTACGTGCGCTACGACGCCGAGGCCATGCTCGGAGTGCTCGCCCTGGAGGCGTACCGCGCCGGTGCGGTCGTCGTCGGCGAGGACCTGGGCACCGTCGAGCCGGGCGTGCGCGGGGAACTGGCCGGGCGCGGCGTGCTGGGCACCTCCGTGCTGTGGTTCGAGCGCGACTACGACCACATCCGCACCCCCAACCACGAGGTCCCCCAGCCGCTGGAGCCGCAGGACTGGCGCGCCGACTGCCTGGCCACCGCCACCACCCACGACCTGCCCAGCACCGCCGCCCGACTCAGCGGCGACCACGTCGCGCTGCGCGGCGGCCTCGGCCTGCTGTCCGGCCCGCTCGCCGAGGAGCAGGCCCAGGACGCCATGGAGACCGCCGAGTGGATCGCCCATCTGACCCGTCTGGACCTGCTGCCGGAAGGACCGGGCGAGGAGGAGAGCGAGATCAGGGGCCTGTACCGCTTCCTGGCCCGCACCCCCGCGAAGATGGTCGGTGTCTGGCTGCCCGACGGCGTCGGCGACCGGCGCCCGCAGAACGTGCCGGGCACCTGGGACCAGTACCCCAACTGGCGGCTTCCCGTCGCCGACGGCGACGGCAGGCCCGTCACCCTGGAGGAGCTGGTCACCTCGCCCCGGATGCGCGCCCTGCTGGAGACGGTGTACGAGGAGCTGCACGGGCCGCGCGAGCGCCGCATCCCGGCTCCCGGGCAGCACGGAGGGCAGCACGAGGAGAGCCACGCCGAGCCCGAAGACCACCCTGGACGCGTGACGACCGGAGACGTTCGCTAGCGTTGACCTCGTGGACAACAAGGTCAAGGTCAACGAGAACGTCAGGAGCGCCGGCACCGCCGTGCGCGCCGGATTCGTCACCGCCCTCACCGCGCTGACACTGCTGGTCGCCTCCCCCTCCGCACTCGCCCTCTACCGCGACGACGGCGACGACCCGGGCACCGGCCTGAGCGTGGTGGAGACCCTCGGCCTGTACGTCGTGGCGCCCGTCGCCCTGTTCGTGATCATCGCCGCGCTGGTGATGGTCGGCGACAAGTCCTCCCGCAAGAGCGGTCAGATCGCCGGCCGCCAGGAGCCCAACCAGGGCTGACCCGCGGCCCCGGCGCGGTGCCGGGGCGACGCCCGTGTACGGCCGTCCCGCGTGCCCGGCCGCACGCGCTGATCACCGCACTCCACACGGCGCTGCTGGTGCTCAACACCCTCGGCGTCGTGTCACCCTCCAGGTCCGCGTGGCGCGCGGGGTGCGGGACCTGCGCACCGCCACCCGCCGCATACGCGCCGCGGGCGCGCTGATGCCCGCATCCTGCGCGGCCTTCGCCCTCACCGCCGCCTCCGCCTCGCCGTGGACGGCCCTGGCGGCTCTGCCGGCGGCCGCCTGCCTCCAGGTCCTGGGCGAGACGGCGCTGGCCTCCGGCGCCTGGGAGATCTCCTTCGGCCTCGCACCCGACGGCCGACAGGGCCAGTACCAGGGCTTCTCCGGCACGGGAGCGGCCGTCGCCCGCATGCTCGGCCCGCTGCTGCTGGCCTGGCTGGTTATGGGCGGCGGCCCGCTCGGCCGGCTCGCCCTGGGCACGGCCTTCCTCGCCGCCTCCTGGACCATGGGCCCTGCGGTCCGCCTGGCGGCGGCGGGGAAGCCGCCGGTGACCTTCTCCCAGCACCCGCCGGTGCCGTCGCCGTAGGACGCCCCGCGCCGGGTGGCCGTGCTCAGGCCGTGACCGACCGCCCTCGGACACGATCGGTTCGAGACAGCCGGGGGAGGGATCCGGTCAACGTCTCGCAGGAGAGAGGCGGCAGGGATGACCAAGAGACCACCTCTGACCAGGAATCACCTTCGCGTACGGAAAACGTGATGAATGGTTCCGGTTATCGATCTTGTTGTGGCGGATGTTGTTCATGTGGTGGGGTCTTGGTGTTCAGGTATTCGTAGCGAGGGGGAAACATGAAGAAGACCGCACGGCGCGCCGCGGCCATATCCGGCATGGCACTCGCGATCGGTGTCACCCTCGGTGCCGCCCCCGCGTTCGGTTTCTACGCCTGGCAGGGCGACGACTACGCCTACACGACGAACGGCGGCAGGAACGCCGAGGTGTGTGACTGGGAAGCGGACGGCAACAAGATCAAGGCCGAGTACCGGCGCGACGGCAGTGACACCATCAAGAACTGGTGGAACGAACTCGGCGACGGAAGCTGCTACCCGACCCCTGAAGGCCGCGGGATCAACAAGATGCGTGTGGTCGAGCAGAGGTTCGCCGCTCCCGACGTCGAGGGCAAGTGGTACTACCGGTAGGAACCTCTGACGGAGCATCGTCCGATCACCGGCGGTGGGCGGGGCTCCCGTCCACCGCACCATCTTCTTCTCCGGAGTCCGGGAGCCGCAGCGTGAACGACCCAGTCCTGTCCGTCAGGGACGTCAGCCACGGCTTCCCGGGCCGTCCCGTGCTGGCGCACGTGAACCTGGAGGTGTGGGCGGGCTCGTCGGTCGCGGTGACGGGGCCGTCCGGGACGGGGAAGACGACCCTGCTCTCCTGCGTCCTGGGCCTGGTCAGGCCGGACGCGGGAAGCATCCTGGTGGACGGCACGGACATCACCAGGCTCGGCCGCGGCCGCCTGGCCGCCTTCCGCGCCCGGAACCTGGGCATGGTGTTCCAGTTCGGTGAACTCCTCCCGGAACTGAGCCCGCTGGAGAACGTCACCCTCCCCGCCCTCCTCGCCGGCACCGGGCGACGGGAGGCCCGCAGCCGCGGGCTCGAACTACTCGACCACCTCGGTGTACCCCACCACACGACCACGGGCGCCCTGTCGGGCGGGGAACGACAGCGGGTCGCGGTGGCCCGCGCACTGGTCAACCGGCCGACGGTGCTGCTCGCCGACGAGCCCACGGGCTCACTGGACACCGCGAGCCGCGACACCGTCGCCGACCTGCTCTTCTCACTGCCCGGTCGGTGGGACTGCGCTCTGGTCGTGGTCACCCACGATCAGCAGGTGGCCCGGCGGGCCGACGACGTCCTCGACCTCGCTCCCGCCGTGGAGGCCGTGTGAGCCGCCACGCGGCCGAGGGGCCGCTGTGGCGACGGCTGTGGCGGATCGGCCGGGCAGCCGGGGCCGGGGCACGACAGGCACGGCTGCGGTGGGCCGGCCTGTTCCTGGCCACGGCCACCCTGGCCATGGGCCTGACGGCTCTCGTCACCACGGCGGCCGACTACGACGCGCGTGCCGACACCGACCGGGCCCGCGCCCCGCGTATGCACATGTCCCACCCGGACGAGGAGCCGGTCGCCCACTGGTACGAGTCCGGGAACGACATCACCGGATCACCGCAGCACAACGTCGTCTTCCTCGCCCCTCTCGACGCCGACACCGAAGCCGAGCCGCCGCCCGGCCTGCCGCGCTGGCCCGATCCGGGCGAGGCGTTCCTCTCCCCGGCGCTGCTTCGGGCCGGCGCCGACCAGGGGATCGCCGAGCGCTACGGCACCCATGCGGGCACCATCACCGGAGACGGGCTCACCTCCCCGGCCGAGCGCCTGGCCTACGTCCGCGCCCCCGAGGGGCACGAGTCCTTCGACGACAGCGATCTGATTACCGGATTCGGGGCCCGTGGCGAAGAGACGTACCCGGTCTTCGGGGACTCCGCCGTGGTCTACGGCCCCGACATCCTCCTGTCGGCCGTCGGCGGCCTGATCCTGCTCCCCACCGCCGTGCTGGTGGTGATCGCCGTCCGTGTCGACGCGGCCGGACGGGACCGGCGCACCACACTGCTGGAGACTCTGGGAGCAACCGCCGGCCATCGTGCCCTGATCAACCTCGGCGAGGCCGCGACCCCGGTCGTTGCGGGCGCGCTGGCGGGTACGATCCCCGCCGTCGCCGTGCTGACGTGGGACATCACACTGCCCCTGGTCGGATACCCGCTCACCGCGGCCGGACTGCGGCCCTGGCTGTGGGCGTACGCGGCCACCGTACCGGTGGCAGCCCTCACCGTTCTGGCCGCCGTCGTCCTGCTTCACCGCGCCCGGCGCGCCGCGGACCGCCACGACCCCGCCCGGGTCAGCAGACGCTGGATGGTCCTGCTACCGCTCGGCGCGGTGATCGCCATGCCCGCCGATCTCACCCCGTTCGCTCCGAACCTCTCGGTGAGCCTGGCCCAGTACGTCACGGGGCTGGTGCTGGTCCTGGCCGCTCTGCCCGCCCTGATCGCCACCGTCATGGCGGCCCTCGGCCGGGCCGTGGCCTGGGCGGGGGAGAGGTCCGGGAAAGTGGGGCCGCTCGTCGCGGGACGGTGGACCACCCACCACCCCGGGGTGACCGCCCGCATGGTCGCCACCGTCACCGTCGGGCTGGTTCTGGTCACCCAGCTCCACATCTGGACCTCGCGCACATCGGGCGAGGCCGCCGCCGCGGCCGAGACCCTGGACCGCATCGGTACGAGCATCAGCCTCGTCCGCACCGACGCCATCACGGAGAAGGAGCTCACAGCGTTCCGGCGGGACCTCGCCGGGCAGCACGTCCTGGCCCTCGTCCGTCGGCCCGATCCCCGTAGCCCCGCCGAACTCCGCGGAGACTGCGAGGCCCTGCGGTCGCTGGGGCAGAAATGCTCCGTCGCCCCGGCACCCATCGACACCGAAGCCGGTGCGCAGGCGCGGGAACTCGCGCGCTGGACCGGAACCCGTGCCGGTCTGGCCGTCCGCGAGGCACCCGTCACCGGCTACGTCCGCGCGGTGAACGAACCGGGCGATGCCCAGTGGACCCTGGTGACGGTCGCCGATTCCGCCGACCACGGTGCGTCGGAGGCTGTCAGCAGAGCCTCCTACGCACATCTGGGGATGGCCCCGTTCATCGACCGGCTCGGCGGGAACGCCCTGGGAGGCATGCTCCAGTACGCCACCGTGGGCCGGTGGATCGCGCTGCTGGGCGGCGTCGGTCTGCTCGTCCTCGCATGCGCGTCCACCGTCAGTTCCCTGTCGGAGTTCCGGCGCTTCGGTACCCGGCTCGCCCCGGTCGGCGTCTTCAGCGGGAACCGCCGCGTCTTCGTCAGCACCTCGGTGTGGTACCTCACCACGCCGCTGGTGATCGCCGCGCCCATCGCGACGGGAGCCGCGTGGTTCCTGTCACAGCCCGTGGTCAGAGGGACCGGCGCGGGGCTCTCGACCGGTCTCGTCGTCACCGCCGTCGTCGGCTGCGCCCTCCTGGCCGTGCTCACCGGGGCGGTCGGCGCCCGTGGCGCACTCGCCGGGGCCCGGCGCTGGACACCGGCCAACGACTGACGGTGAACTCCCTTCTTACAGTCGACAGGACTGGTCCGGTGAACCGGTCAGAGCATGCCGCCCTTGACCGCCGTCACGAAGGCGGACCAGTCGGCGTCCGGGAAGACCAGCGCTGGCCCCTCGGGGGCCTTGCTGTCGCGGACGGGTGTGACGCCAGGGAAGCCGTCGGCGACCTCGACGCAGCTCCCGCCGGTGCCGTCGCTGTAGGACGACTTGCGCCAGACAGCGGTGTTCAGGTCATATGCGGTGCGCATGATGTCGTGTACTCCTCGGCCACCGATTCGATCAGGTCCAGGGACGCCATAGGAGGCAGCGAAGCGGCCCTGACGAGATCGTATGACTTCTGGGATCGCTCCACCATGACCGGTTCGTCGATGAGCTGGCCGGTGCCAGCGCTCTCTGTGTAGACGACAGGCGGTGCGTCGCGGAAGGTCATCAGGGACGCCATGCCGTTCAAGAGTGCGTGCGCCGCAGCGGTGAACGGAAGAACCTGCACCATGATCCGGTGGGAGTGCGCCAGTTGAGCGATATGGATGAGCTGTTCATGCATGACTGTCGGTCCTCCCATCGGGACCCGGAGCACTGTCTCGTGGAGGACCGCCCACAACTGTGGCGCAGTTGACTGGTTGAGAAGGTACTGCCGATCCATGCGAGCCCGAACCAGCTTCTCCACCTCCTCCTCCGAAGCGAGGGGGAGTGCCGCGCGAGTGATGGCCCGTGTGTAGGTCTCAACCTGCAACAGGCCCGGCACCAGCATAGGTGCGTACTCGCTGATGGTCGTCGCCATCTGCTCCAGCTCCGCCGCGTCCGCGAAGTAGTCCGGGTACTTGTTCTCCCGGGCCAGTCGGCACAGGCGTTGCAGGTGTTCGCCGGTGCCGAGGATCTCGTCGAACAGTTTGGAGGTGTCCGGCTGCGGGCGGCGCACGGCCGTCTCGAACTGGCCGACGTAGGTGCCCGAGCAGAAGGCGCGCTCGCCGAGCTGGGACTGGGTGAGCCCGGCCGCCTCGCGCAGACGGCGCAGTTCCGCGCCGTAGAAGGTCTTGGGCGAGGCGTACGGGTCGAGTTGCCTGGGCTCGGTCATGGCGGGCTCCCCCTGTCACGGAACGGGCATACGGGTTTGGACTTCCGTTCCACGCAAGCACACAGAGTGACCGGAACGGTGTGTTCGGCGAATGATTCCCCCGAAGGTGTTCACCAGCCCCTCGGCCTTGCCCAACAGGGGAAGTGCGGGCCGGAACCAGCCGTATGCGCGCCCGCCCGTCCGGTTCCGGAAAGCCGCATCTCCGGCGAACGGCATCGATGCGATCTTCCCGCCCGTCCCCACTCCCCGGCTCGGACGCCACAACGCTGCCGGGGCAGTGCCCTTGCCGAGGCCCACGGCTGCGCCCTGGTGACCGCCGACGCGCGCCTGGCGCGCTCGGGCGCGGCACGCTGCCCAATCCACGTGGTCGGCTGACGTTGAGCTCCCACCGCTACGACCGGCAGGGCTTCCGGCCGGCTCGGGGTCTCGGGTGGGTCCGTGAGACCGGCGGAGGCTGCGGTGGGTCCGAAGTCGGCCGTGTTGGCCGGAAGTTCGCTTCGTTCAAACCCTTGACCGAGGACAGTCCGCCGCTAAGGTCTAGACCTGAGCACCTCAGGTCTAGACCTTAGGTCAGCCTCTGTCCTCGTCCCACGGCGTTGTCCGTGTGAGGGCACGGTGCGTGGACGGTGATGCCCATCGCGGTATCCGGTGCGTCCGCGCACCCGCGCCACCCGGCGGGGCGGCGCGACCGGAACGGCGTACGCGCCGTACCCCACCCGGTCGCGCCGGGCTTCCGGGCGGCGGCCTCGACGACACCGAAGAAAGTGGAATGGCATGAACACGAAGAAGCGAGTGGCCCTTGCGCTCGGCGCGATGGTCGCCCCCCTGCTCGCCGTCAGCCTTCCGGCGGGCACGGCCAACGCCCACGGCTGGGTGACCGACCCCGGCAGCCGCCAGGACCAGTGCGCCGAGGGCGTCGTCGACTGCGGCCAGATCTCCTACGAGCCGCAGAGCGTGGAGGGGCCGAAGGGACTCAAGAGCTGCAGCGGCGGCAACGAGCAGTTCGCCGAGCTCGACGACGACAGCAAGGCCTGGAGGGTCACGCCGGTCGGCTCCTCGCACACCTTCACCTGGAGCCTGACGGCACGCCACGCCACCGACACCTGGCAGTACTTCATCGGCGACCGGAAGATCGCCGAGTTCGACGGCAAGAGCGTGCAGCCGCCCTCGCAGGTCAGCCACCAGGTGAACTTCGACGGTCTCACCGGTCGCCAGAAGGTGCTCGCCGTGTGGAACGTGGCGGACACCGCCAACGCCTTCTACGCCTGCATCGACGTCAACATCGGCGGAACGGGCGGCGGTGACGGCGGTGGCGACGGCGGCGGTGACGGTGGTGGCGACGGCGAGCCGGGCGCCTGCGCCTCGCCGGCCTGGGGCTCCAGGGACGTGTACACCGGCGGTGACACCGTCACCCACGACGGGCACACCTGGCGCGCCAAGTGGTGGACGCAGGGCGAGGAGCCCGGCGCCACCGGCGAGTGGGGCGTCTGGGAGGACCTCGGAGCCTGCGCGGCCGGGTGATCCGGTGACCGCGTGATCCGGTGACCGCATGACGCGGCCGGGCCGGCGCGCGCCCGCTGGGGCGTGCGCCGGCCCAGCCGCGTTCCCGCCGCGTCGTCAGCCGATGACGTGCGCCGGGTCGCGCAGCCAGACCTCCTGGCGGCCGTCGCGGGTGACCGTCAGGCCGAACTCGCCCTGCTCAGGGCGGCCTTCGGCCTCGTACGCGCCCCAGGCGGCCTCCACCCGGTCCCACAGGGAGGCCGGACCGTACTGCCAGACCCCGAAGAGGCCGCCGCCGTCCCCGGCCCGGCCGTCCTCGGCCGCGGTCGCGGCCGAGCCGTCGCGGCCGGTCAGCCAGACGCGCCGGGCGCCGCCGTCCTCGTCGGCGTAGGTCATGGTGATGTCCGGCAGGCGGGCGAACGCCCAGGCGCAGAAGCCGGGTTCGGTGACCCGGGCCGGGTCCAGGCCGGTGGTGGAGGAGCGGCCGGTGGCGGAGTCCACCGCCGGGGCGGGCAGCCGGTCGGCGCGCAGCGGCATGAACCATGCCGAACCGGTGAACCTCCCCCGTGCCAGGCCGCCGTCCTGGACGGTCAGGGAGACCAGACCCCCGGACCACACATCCCGGTGCAGGGGCACGACGATCCGCCCGCCGGGCGCGGTCTGCGCCACCCACGCCCCCGGTACGCGCAGCACCGAGCACGTCGCCAGCACCCGGTCGTACGGCGCGCCGCGCGCCCACCCGGACACGCCGTCGCCCCACACCACCCGGGGAGCGCGGCCGACCGAGGCCAGCGCGTGCCGCGCCCGTTCGGCCAGGGCCGGGTCCACCTCGACGGTCACCACCCGGGCGTCGCCGAGGCGGTGGACGAGCAGGGCGGCGTTCCAGCCGGTGCCCGTGCCGATCTCCAGAACGCGCTCACCACCGCAGCCCACCTCCAGCTCCGCGAGCATCCGCGCGACGAGCGACGGCATGGAGCTGGAGGAGGTGGCCTCGCCGGGGCCGCCGGCCGCACCTTCGTCGAGCTGGGTGACGACCGGCTCGTCCGCGTAGGCGAGTTCCCACCAGGCCTCGGGCTCCCCGGCGCGGTGGACGGGAACGTATCCGTCCGCGCCGTACCGCCAGACCCGCTCCGGCAGGAAGAGGTGGCGCGGTACCGCCTCGAAGGACGGCCGCCAGTCGGGGGTGAGGGCGCCGGAGGCCGAGACGGCGTCCAGCAGGTGCCGGTGGGACTCGTGCCACCGCCGCACCGTGTCCGCCGCGCCCGCCGCGTTCGTCGTACTCGTCACCGCGTTCACCGCCGCTTGGGCTTGGTGGGGCCGCCGTCCGGGGAGGGCGGTTGGGGCGGCGGGTTCCACGGCCTGATCGGGGCCGGCTTCCCGGCGTGCTTGCTCCTCGTGCCGTCTGTCATGCGCGATCCTTCCGTTCGTCGTGAGTGGGTGACGGAAGGAGACGCTAGAGGTCACCCAGCATGCCGGGAAGGTGACTCAGGCCAACGGCGCGGGAGTTGGGTGGTGGATTGCCGGGGCCCGCCCCAGCGCCTTTCATCTGCGGTTTCGTGAGGTGCGCAGTGCGGCTGCTGAGCCGGTTCCTCTGGCGGACGGCCTCCGCAGCACGTCACGCTGTGCGGTGAGCCGAACGCGATCGGCGACACGACGCACGGAAAGGCACCACGCTCATGTACGACCTCCCCACAGTCCCGCCCGCCGGCGCGGCGGGCCGCGATCCGGTCACCGAGGCGATCAGCGCCTCCACCGAGGCGGTGGTCGAACTCCACGCGGCCCTGGCCGGGAACGGGATCACCCTGCCCTCCCTCGGCATCGACCTGGCGTCCTGCACCCGGACCGTCGACCCGCGCCCGCTGGTGGAGTTGGGGCGCTGCAACCTGGAGACCGCCCGCGCCCTGACCGCCGCCCTGGAGAGGGCGGCGGTCAGGTGACGCCGCCCCGTCCCGTGTCCGGTGCGGGGCAGCTGTGAGGCGAAGCGGGCCGGGCCCGCCACCGCCCGGTAAGGGGCGGTGGCGGGCCCGGCGAGGGCTGCTCGTCCGCCCGCCGCGGACGGTCGGCGGCGGGCGGACGTTCGGCGGGCGGAAGTACTCAGCGGCGCTTCCAGCCCCGGTCCTCCTTCCACTGCTCCCACTTGGCCTCCTTCAGGGAGGAGCGCAGGGCGTAGAAGGCGGGCTTGCGCTTGAAGTCCTCGGTCATGACCGTCGCCGAGCCCTCACCCTCGAAGAACACCGGCACCCAGGAGTACTTGTCGGTGAAGCCCCAGATGGTGAAGGAGTTGCACTCCTCGACCGCCAGGCACGCCTCCAGCACCCGCTGGTACCAGTCGGCCTGCTGCTTCTGCTGCTCGGCGGTGGGCTTGCCGCTCTCGGGCAGGTCCATGCGGACGTCCAGCTCGGTGACCGCCGTCTCCAGGCCGAGGTCGTCGAACCGCTGCAGGTTCTGCTGGAGGTCGCCCGGGAAGCCGTAACGCATACTCAGGTGCGCCTGCACGGAGAAGCCGTGCACGGGCACGCCCTGCGCGAGCAGTTCCTGGCTGAGCTCGTAGTAGGCGTCGCTCTTGGCGTTGTCGCTCTCGACGTTGTAGTCGTTGAAGAACAGCTTCGCCTCCGGGTCGGCCTCGTGGGCCCAGCGGAAGGCGTCGGCGATGATCCCGGGCCCGAGCTCGCGGATCCAGATGTTGTCCTGGGTGCGCAGGTTGCCCTGGTCGTCGAAGATCTCGTTGGCCACGTCCCACTGCTGGATCTTGCCCTTGTAGCGGCCGACCACGGTGGTGATGTGCTCGCGCAGGATCTCGCGCAGCTCCTCCTTGGAGAAGTCGCCCTGCTCCAGCCACTCGGGGTTCTGGCTGTGCCACAGCAGCGTGTGGCCGCGCACGACCTGCCGGTGGCGCTCGGCGAACTCGACGATGGCGTCGGCCGCCTCGAAGTCGTAGGTGTCCCGCTCGGGGTGGATGAACTCCCACTTCATCTGGTTCTCGGGGGAGACCGAGTTGAACTGCTGCCCGAGGATCTTCCGGTACTTCCGGTCGTGGGTGAACGGGTCCGGGTAGTCCTGCTCGAGGTGGTGGCCGCCGCCCGCCACGGCGGTGCCCACGTAGAACCCCTTGGGAGCGGCCTCGCGAAGCCGGTCGAACTTGGCGTTGGAGTGCGGTGCGGCCTCCCGGTCGGCGGGCGGGGCGGCCGTGGCCGAGGTCACCACCAGGGGCAGGGACAGTGCGGCCGCGGTGAGCGCGGCGGTGGCGATGCGAACGGGTCTCATCGGAGGGCTCCCATTTTCGGTCGACCTTTTCAAAGTTTCCGGAAAGTTTCCGGACGCTTGGTTCAGGGACGCTAAGGGCCGTTCGGTCGGGGCGTCAATACCCGTGCACCACCGCGTTCGCCGACGTCGTTCCACGCACCCGTGAGCCGGGTGGGGCGGACGAGGCGTGGAGGTGCGGAAAAGCACGGGAACGCGCGGTGCGTGGGAGACTCGGCGCATGATCGTCGAACGCGCGTACGCACACGTGGAGTCGTACGACGACGGGGAATGGCCCTGGTCCCTCCCCTGCGTACAGGCGCTCCTGACGGACGGGCTGCGCTTCACCGCGCCGGTGACGTTCCTGGTGGGCGAGAACGGTTCGGGGAAGTCCACGCTGGTCGAGGCCCTGGCGGAGGGCTTCGGCCTGGACCCCTGGGGCGGCTCGCACGACTGGCGCTACGCGAGCCACCGCGCCAGGTCGGAGTTGGGGGAGCGGATACGGTTCGACGCGGCGCCGCGCGGGCGGCGCATGCTCGGGAACTGGTCCGCCCGCACCGGGTTCTTCCTGCGGGCGGAGACGGCCCTGGACGCGCTGGAACGTGAGGGGTTCGCGCCGGAATCGGTCAGCCACGGCGAGGGCTTCCTCGCCGCGTTCCGCGGGAAGTTCCTCAGACCCGGACTGTATGTGATGGACGAGCCGGAGGCGGCGCTGTCGTTCGCGTCCTGCCTGGAACTGATCGGCCACATCGACCGGTTGGCCAGGAGCGGCGGCCAGGTCGTCTGCGCCACCCACTCACCGCTGCTGACCGCGCTGCCGGGCGCGGACATCGTCGAGGTCGGCGAGCACGGCCTGCGCCGGACGGCCTGGGACGCACTCGCCCTGGTCGACCACTGGCGCCGCTACCTCGCCGACCCCGGGGCCTACCTGCGGCACGTCCTGGACTGAGGACCGCTTCCGTCACGCGCTCCGCGGCGGCCTCCGGCACCCGCTAGTGGGCGACCATCCCGTGCTCCGGCCAGGTGCCGGAGGTGTGGTGGGTGCGGGCGATCCCGCGGACCGTGGCGTGGAAACCGAAGGTCCGCCTGCCGTCGTCCGGGTCGGCCTCGCAGGACGCCTTGTCCAGGGTCATGACCCGGTCCGTCTCCGCGGGGTGCCCGCCGAACGCGTAGCGGACGGTGGAGGCGTCCTCGGAGAGCTTGCGGTAGTAGACGAGTATGGCCATCCGCTCCGGTCCTCCCGATCCGTCCCCCCGTATCCTGGCCCACCGCCGTACCCGGGACAACGCCTTTCCGTCCCGGCGGGGCGATGCCCCCGGGTGGCGCGGGTGTCGGCGTCACATGCGAACATGCCTCGCCATGGACCTGTCCTCGCTCATCGCACGGCTCGAGCTCCCACCGCCGTCGACGGACTCCGGCCGGCCCGCCGCGCCCGAGCCCGTCCCCGTCGACTGGGACGCGGTCGAGAGCCGACTGGGGCTGAGGCTGCCCGCCGACTACAGGGCGCTGGTCTCCGCCCTCGGGCCGCTGGAGATCGGCGGACGGCTGTGGCTGCACGCGCCGTGCGAGCGGGAGGGCGGTTACGAGTACGGGGACTGGCTGTGGGAGACCCACCGGGAGTGCCGCATCTCCTCCCGCCGGGCCCTGCGGCGGGAGCCGCCGCCGTTCCACCCCGATCCCGGTGGCCTGCTGGCCTGGGGCGATACGCGGGAGGGCGTCAGGCTGCTCTGGGACACCGGGGCGTCCGGCGACCCCGACCGGTGGCCGGTCGTCGTGTTCGGCGCCGAGGCCGCCCGGCGCGGTGACGATCCGTGGCACGGCTGCGGGACGACGCTGACGCGGGCCCTGGCCGCGCTGCTGACCACCGGGATCCGGCTGCCAGGCGGCGGGACGCTCGGGCCGCTGCCGCCCACCGCGCACCGTCCCGCCTTCCTGACCGGCGCCCGCCCCTGGAGGCCGCCGGCGCCCGAGCCGGCGCCGGTTCCGAAGCCCGAGTCCGGGCCGGATGACCGGATGCTCTGACTCGCCCCGTACCGCCGCCGCGCTCCCCGCCCCGGCGGCGCCCTGCCGCCTCCTCAGCGCCGCCGCAGCAGCAGTTCGGTGTTGCGGTCGCCCGCCTTGCCGGTCAGGGAGGTGCTGCGGCCCGGGGCGTTGAAGGCCAGCTCGCGGTAGAGCGAGGCCAGACCGGCGGGGGAGAGGTCGCCGGGGTCGGCGGCGTAGGGGGCCGCGGACTCGACGCAGGTGGTGAACAGGGACAGGGTGCCGTCGCCGTTGTCCGTCAGCTCGATGACGCGGGCCAGCTGCGGGTGGTCCACGTGCGAGGCGGTGGTGATCTCCCAGTAGTGGCCGCGCGGCACGATCCGGTTGCGGTGGCTGTGCCCGTTGATCCAGGCGGTCACATTGGCGTGCCGCCCCAGCAGCGCGGTCAGCTCCGCGCCGCCGACGGTGACGGAGTCGCTGTAGTGGTGGCTGAAGACGAGCACGCGGTCGTCGCCGTGGCGGGTCAGCTCGCGCTCCAGCCAGCGCAGTTGGGCGGCGCCGATGTGCCCGCGGTAGTCGCCGTCCGGGTTGGTGGTGTCCAGGCTGACGCCGAGCACGCCGTCGGCGACGCGGAAGGAGTAGTACAGCCGCCCCTCCTCCAGGGCGGCCCGGGTGTAGCCGTGGCCGACCGGGCCGGGGCCGGTGTACGCCGGGTCCAGGTGCGCCGCGGCGTACTCCCGGGTGGTGAGGGGCGCGCGGGAGGGGTCGGGGGTGACGGTGCGCATCTTCCGGGAGTGGGCGCGCAGCAGTTCCCTCAGCGCGGCGCCCCGGGTGTCGCGCCCCTTGCGCACCGATCTGTGGAGCGCGGCGGCCTCGGCCTCGGGCAGCTCGTACAGCTTCCGCTCACCGGTGGCCAGGTCGGTGAAGTACGCGCCGCCCGCGAAGTGGCCGCCGTGGAGGTCGTCGTGGTTGCCGACGGTGGAGTACCAGGGGATGGCCAGGCCGGGGCTGGTGAGCCGCCGGATCGCGGCGCCGAGGAAGCCGTCGAGGCGGGGGAAGCCGTACCGCGCCCGGTCGGTGTCCTCCGTCCCGCCCTCCGGGTGCCAGTACAGGGGCAGTCCGGAGTCCTGCACGCCCTCGTAGCGCAGCGGGTCGCCGGTGTTGGGGGTGATGCGGCCGCCGCTCATCGCGGTGAGGAACCACTCGGTCTCGGCGCGGCAGTTGTTGTCGGTGTTGTCCCCGGTGGTGATCGCGAAGCCGAGCGGCGCGCCGGTGGCCGGGCCGCCGCGCAGCGAGTTGATCCGCTCGACCATCGAGACCAGGCCGTGCACCGACAGCGCCTCCTGCGGGCGCCAGGCGCCCGGCTTCCCGGAGCGCATGTACTCGAAGCGCAGCGGATGCTGCACGTCCGTGACGTGGGTGTCGGTGAGGTGGACGAAACAGGCCAGGGTGGTGCGCCGGTCCTCGCGCGCCCCGCCCGCGGCGGCCAGCTCCTCCCGTACGACCCGCTCCCAGCCGCGCCCCTCGCCCAGCCGCCGGTAGCCGCCCGCGCCGCGCGGCGCGGCGGTGCTCTCCAGCGTGGTTCCGGCGGGGGAGGGGAGGGC
>NZ_JAKMAY010000067.1:0-18995 GCF_022015835.1 Streptomyces sp. ICN903
GCCGCATTCCGCTGGTGGGGGTCAGGGGGCCGGGGGAGACCAGGCCCAGGCCGAGCACCCGTTCGCGCCCGACGCCGACGCCCTCGATGAGGGCGCCGACCTCGCCCGCCATGCGCTCGACGACGGCCGGGGGGTCCTCGGCTCCCGCGCCCGCGCGGGACATCCGGGCGACGACCGAGCCGCCGAGGTTGGTGAGGACGTAGGTGATGCCCGCGTGGTCGAGATGGACTCCGACCGCGTACCGGGAGGACTGGTTGAGCTGGAGCAGGACGCGGCGCTTGCCGCCGGTGGACTCGGCGCGCCCGGTCTCCACCACCAGCCCGTCGTCGATGAGGCGGCGTACGACGGTCGAGATCGTCGCGCCGGTGAACCCGGTGGCGTTGATGAGGCCGACCCGGCTGATGGTGCCCGCCGCGCGGATCACGTCGAGGACGGCCGCCCTGCTGCTCGCGTGGGCCGTGGCCCGAGCCGGTCCGCTCACTGGTTCCTCCGCCCGCGCCCCGCCGCGGCGGGGGACGCTGTCGATGTGCTCCGCGCGGTCCGTGCCGCGCGTGTACGAACCGTTAGTTTATTTACCTGTCGAAGGCGGGCAAGTGCCCGTCCGCGCAGGCACCCGTCCGTTCCCGGCGCCCGGCCGTCCCCGACGGTCCGGCGCCTCTTCCCGCGAACGGCCCCCACCAGGCCTCTTCCCTCGTATTCTTCCCCCGTGCTTCTCCCGGCGCCCGGCCGGCCGCTTCCCGGCTCCCGTCCGGCCCCGGTCTCGCTTGTGTCTCTGCGGCACCGGTGGTGCCGCAGGAGTATTGACTTTCTTTCTTCGGCGACTTAAGAATCGCCCCACTGAGCGACCCGCCGCCCGCGAGGCGGTCGAACGGCACAGGGACGCGCCCCTCCAGGACGAGAGGAACCATCCACCATGTTCCAGCAAGCAAGACGCCGCCGTGCGCGCGTCGCAGCGGCCGGGATGGCCGCGATCGCCCTGCTGGCCACCGCCTGCTCGGGGTCGGGCGGCAGCGGCGGCGCCAAGGACGAGACCCTGGTGGTCTTCACGGGGCAGGCGGGCGACTACCAGGCCAACTTCAACCCGTTCTCGCCGACCATGAACGAGGGGCCGGGCACGATCTTCGAGTCGCTCTTCTACTTCAACCAGGTCCGCGACGAGCCGGCCGAGCCGCTGCTGGGCACCGAGTACTCCTGGAACGAGGACGGCACCGAGCTCTCGGTCACCCTGCGCGAGGGCGTCAAGTGGTCGGACGGCGAGGCGTTCACCGCCGACGACGTCGTCTTCACGCTGGACATGATCTCCAAGTACAAGGAGATGAACGGCACCGGCTACAAGGGCAGGGCCGAGGCCGTCGACGACACCCATGTGAAGATCACCTTCGACGAGCCGTCCTACATGGACGGCCCGCAGATCCTGGGCAAGATCTTCATCGTCCCCGAGCACGTCTGGAAGGACTTCAAGGAACCCTCGAAGAACACGGTCACCGAGCCCGTCGGCACCGGCCCCTACCTGCTGGGCGACTTCAAGGGCCAGGCGTTCACACTCAAGGCCAACCCCGGCTACTGGGACGGCGAGCCCGCCGTCAAGCAGGTCCGCTACATCGCCCTGTCGGGCAACCAGGCCGGCGCGGACGCGTTGAAGGCGGGGAAGATCGACTGGCAGACCGGCCCGGTACCGGACATGAAGAACGTGGAGAAGAACTACCCGGGCTACAAGGCCGTCACCGTACCCATCAACCAGACCGCACTGATGACCTGCTCCGACGCGGAGATGGGCTGCGAGGGCCCGCAGACGGACCCGGCGGTGCGCAAGGCGATCTACTACGCCATGGACCGCTCCCAGATCAACTCGCTGGCCTTCCAGGACACCTCCAGCCAGATCTCGCCCGGGTTCGCGCTGGTGGAGAGCAACGAGGAGCTCGTCTCCGACAAGCTCGAGGAGAACCTGGCCCCGATGAAGCCGGACGTCTCCAAGGCCACACGCCTGCTGGAGCAGGCCGGCTGGACCAAGGGCCCGGACGGCGTCTACGCCAAGGACGGCAAGAAGCTCTCCCTGACCGTCCGGGTCGTCTCCGGCTGGACCGACTACATCACCGCCGTCGACACCATGGCCGAGCAGCTCAAGAAGGCCGGCATCAAGCTGACCTCCCAGCAGTCCTCCTGGAACGAGTGGTCCGAGGCCCGCGGCCAGGGCAAGTACCAGCTGCTGATCGACTCGCTGTACCCCGGGCCGACGCCCGACCCCTACTACACCTACAGCTACTTCTTCAGCAGCGAGACCACCGCGAAGGTCGGCGAGACGGCGAACCCGAACTTCGCCCGCTACAGCGACCCGCGGGTGGACCGGGCGCTGGAGGAACTGAAGAAGCTCTCCCCCGAGGCGGCCGAGCAGCGCCAGAGGCAGTACGACGTCATCCAGACCCGGATCGAGGAGGACATGCCCTACATCCCGATCCTCACCGCCGGCACCACCAGCGAGTACCACGACTCCAAGTTCGAGGGCTGGCCGACGGAGTACAACCTCTACGCCGTCCCGGCGGTCTGGAGCCGTCCCGACCAGGCGCAGATCTACAAGGCCCTCAAGCCCGCCGGCAAGTGACGGCCCGGCCGGCACGGCGGTGACACGGCAGTGAACGGTTCCGAGGAGGAGCAGACAGTGATAGGCGGAGATCGGTGAGGTACTACGCCCGGAAGCTCGGGTTCTATCTCGTCGCCCTGTGGGCGGCGCTGACCCTGAACTTCTTCATCCCGAGGATGATGCCGGGGAACCCGGTGGACACCCTCATGGCGAAGCTGCAACAGCGAGGCGGCGCAACCGACCCGTCGGTCCGCAGATCCTACGAGCTCCTCCTCGGAACCGACACCGGCGAACCCCTGGTGGTCCAGTACTTCTCGTACCTGGCCAACATGTTCCGCGGCGACCTGGGCGTCTCGGTGAGCGTCTTCCCGGCGGAGGTCGCCACCGTCATCGGGGACGCGCTGCCCTGGACGATCGTGCTGGTGGGCCTGGCCACCGCCCTGTCGTTCCTGCTGGGCGTCGGGCTCGGCGCCCTCGTCGGATGGAAGCGCGGCTCCTGGCTGGACTCGCTCGTCCCGGCCACCACCGTGCTCGCGGCGGTGCCGTACTTCTGGCTGGCGCTGATCCTGGTCGCGATCTTCGCCACGGCCCTGAGCTGGTTCCCGCTCAACGGCGGGTACGACGTGATCCTCACCCCGGGCTGGGACGGGGAGTTCATCGCCTCGGCGGTCTACCACGGCATCCTCCCCGCCCTGACGATCGTGATCTCCTCGGTGGGCGGCTGGCTGCTGGGGATGCGGAACATGATGGTCTCGACGGTGTCGGAGGACTACATCCTCACCGCCCAGGCCAAGGGCCTGCGCGACCGGCGCATCATGACCCGCTACGCCGCGCGCAACGCGGTCCTGCCGTCCGTCGCCGGCTTCGCGATCTCCCTCGGTTTCGTGGTCTCCGGTTCGGTCATCACCGAGCAGGTCTTCTCCTACCCCGGCATCGGATCGAGGCTGCTGCAGGCCGTGGAGAACAACGACTACGCCCTGATGCAGGGGATCTTCCTGGTCATCACGGTGGCCGTGCTGGGCGCCAACCTGGTCGTCGACCTGCTGTACGGCCTCATCGACCCCCGCACCCGCGCCGGCAACTGAGAGCTGAGGAACCGACACCGTGACGAACATCAACCCGCCCGCCGAGGCCGCCGAAGCGGCGCCGGACACCCCGGCCGGCACCACCGGCGCCTCCCCGGCCCCCCGGCGCTCCGGCGCCGGCGGCTGGCGCTCCCTGGTGCCGCGCTGGTCGCCCAAGCTCGGGATCGGCCTGGGCCTGGTGGGCGCCATCGCCCTGTTCGGGATCCTCGGACCGGTGCTGACCGGCGACCCCGACACCATCCGCGACATCAGCATGACCCCGCCCGGCGGCGAGTTCTGGCTGGGCACCACCCAGACCGGTCAGGACGTACTGGCCCTGCTGGCCCACTCCACCCGCGGCTCCCTGCAGATCGGTCTGCTGGTGGGCGTCCTGGCCACCTTGCTGTCCGCGGTCTTCGGCGTCATCGGCGGCTATGTCGGCGGCGCGGTGGACGAGGGCTTCTCCCTGTTCTCCAACGTGATGCTGGTGATCCCCGGTCTGCCGCTGGTGATCGTCATCGCCGGCTTCGTCCCCGTGGAGCAGCGCGGCTGGTGGACCATCGCGGTCGTACTGGCGATCACCGGCTGGGCGGCCTCCGCCCGGGTGCTGCGCGCCCAGACCCTCTCCCTGCGCAACCGCGACTACGTCGCCGCGGCGAAGGTGGCGGGCGAGAAGCCCTGGCGAATCGTTTCCGTGGAGATCCTGCCCAACCTGCTGCCGCTGATGGCCTCACAGTTCGTGTTCGCCGTCATCCTGGCCATCCTCAGCGAGGCGGGCCTGTCCTTCCTGGGCCTGGGCGCCTCCGGCTCCGACACGCTCGGCACGATGCTCTACTACGCCCAGAACGGCTTCGCCCTCCAGCGGGAGGCGTGGTGGTGGTTCGGGCCGCCCGGCCTGGTCATCGCGCTGTTCGGCTGCGGCCTCTCCCTGATCAACTTCAGCATCGACGAGATCATCAACCCCAAGCTGCGCACCGTCCCGGCCACCTCCCGCCGCACCCGCGGGCGCACGGGCGGCGCCGAGCGCAAGGGCCGTTCGGCCGCGGCCCGTTCCGTCCCCGGACGCGGGGAGCCCGGTCGCCGGGAGTCCGGCCGCGACGCCGTCCTGACGGTGGAGAACCTCAACGTGGTCTACCGGGGCGAGAAGCCCGTCCACGCCGTCAAGGACGTCTCGCTCACCCTCGGACGCGGCGAGATCCTCGGCCTGGCCGGGGAGTCCGGCTGCGGCAAGACCACGCTCGCGTACGCGATCAACCGGCTGCACCGGCCGCCGGCCGAGGTCACCTCGGGATCGGTGGTCTTCCACGACCGAGACGGCTTCGACCTCGACCTGCTCGCACTGGGCAAGGAGGAACTGCGCGCCTTCCGCTGGTCGAAGCTGTCGATGGTCTTCCAGGGCGCGATGAACGCCCTGAACCCGGTCATCTCCATCCGGGCCCAGCTGGAGGACGTGCTCACCACTCACCGCCCGGACATGTCCGCGCAGGCCCGCCGCGAGCGGTGCGCCGAGGTCCTGCGCCTGGTCGGAGTGGACCCGCGCCGGCTGGACTCCTTCCCGCACGAGCTCTCCGGGGGCATGCGGCAGCGTGTCATGATCGCCATGGCGCTGCTGCTCGACCCCCAGGTGATGATCATGGACGAGCCCACCACGGCCCTGGACGTGGTGGTCCAGCGCGGCATCCTGAGGGAGATCCTGCGCTTCCGCGACGAGCTGGGCTTCGCCGTCGTCTTCATCACCCACGACCTGCCGCTGCTGCTGGAGCTGAGCGACCGCATCGCGGTCATGCGCGAGGGCGAGGTGGTCGAGTACGCCACCGCCGACGAGATCCACCGCGCCCCCAAGCACCCCTACACCCGCAGGCTGCTCGACTCCTTCCCCAGCCTCACCGGCGAGCGGGGGGCGTTCATCCGCACCGGGGAGTCCAGCGCCCGCGAGCGCCCCGGCCCCGGCCCCGGCGCGGGCACGGGCACGGGCACGGGCACCGAAACGATCGTGAAGGAGGCGGGCTCGCGATGACGACGCTCGAAGTACGCGGCCTGACCAAGGACTTCTCCATACGCTCCGGTCTGCGCCACTCCCGCCTCCGCGCGGTTGACAACGTTTCCTTCACCCTGGCCCCGGGCCGCACGGTCGCACTGGTCGGCGAGTCCGGATCGGGCAAGTCGACGGTCGCCCGCATGATCGCCCGTCTGGAGAAGCCCACCGCGGGCGAGATCACCGCCACCGGTCCCGACGGCAGGCGGGTCGGCGACCGGGCCTACCGGGACCACGTCCAGATGGTCTTCCAGGACCCCTTCGCCTCGCTCAACCCCTTCCACACCGTCGAGCACCACCTGGCCCGTCCGCTGAAGCTGCACGGCAGGGCCCGGGGGAAGGCGGAGGTGGCACAGAAGGTCGAACAGCTCCTGGAACGCGTCAACCTGACCCCGGCCGCCGACATCGCCCAGCGCCGTCCCCACGAACTGTCCGGCGGCATGCGCCAGCGCGTGGCGATCGCCCGGGCCCTGGCGCCCGGGGCCCAGGTCGTCATCGCCGACGAGCCGGTCTCCATGCTGGACGTCTCCATCCGGCTGGGCGTGCTCAACCTGCTCGCCCGCCTCCAGCGCGAGGACGACCTCGCCGTCCTCTACATCACCCACGACCTCGCCACCGCGCGGCACTTCTCCGACGACATCCTGGTGATGTACCGCGGGCGCGTGGTGGAGAGGGGGCCGGCGGACGAGGTCATCCTCAACCCGCAACACCCGTACACCAGGATCCTGGCGGCCGCCGCGCCCAACCCCGACGCACGCGACCGGGCCCGGCTCACCGAGGCGACGGGCATCGAGCCGGCGGGCAGCTCCGCCCTCCCCGGCGACGATCCGGGCTGCACCTTCCGGGACCGCTGCCCCGAGGCGTTCGAGGCCTGCGCCCGTATGCCGGAGGACTTCGCGGTGGGCTACGACCACTACGCGAAGTGCTGGCTGCGTTCCGGTGCCGGTTCCCCCGGTCGGCCGGCGGCCGGGGGAACCGCCACCGCGTAGGCCCGGGCCGCCCACGCCGGGGCGCGCCGGGCGGGACCGCCGGCCGGTCCCGCCCGGCGCGCACCGCTCACACCCGGGTCGCGCGCAGCAGCACCAGCCGCTCGGGGTGGAGCACCGGGGCCTGGAGTCCGGCCGAGGCCAGCACCCGGCCCGGCAGCCGCACACCCTCCGGCGTCCACCAGGGCAGCGGGACGCCCCAGTGGTGGGCGTTGCCGTCCGGCAGATCGCCGGGGGGCTGCGGGCGCACGTGGTAGACGGCGTCAGCGTCCAGCCCCGGCAGCCGTACCGGGCCGGCCGGATACAGCTCGGAGGTGGCGGTGGCGACGAGGGCGTACACCGCGTCCGAACCGTCCTCGGCGACCACGCCGTGCAGACGGCAGGCCGGGTCCGGATGGTCGGCGTGGACGGAGGTGCCGGTGTGGAGCAGGCCGCGCAGCTCCTTGTGGAGCTCCACCCACCGCGCCAGCCGCGCCAGTTCCTCCGGCGCGGCCGCGGTCAGGTCCCACTCGATGCCGAAGTGCCCGAACAGCGCCGTGCCCGCCCGGAAGTCGAGCGGGTGGCGGCGCCCGGTGGTGTGGGCGACGTCCGACCCCACATGGGTGCCCATGAGTTCGAGGGGGATCAGGGCGTTCGTCCAGCGCTGGATGGTCTGGCGCTCCAGGGCGTCGATGCAGTCCGAGACCCACACCCGGTCGGTGCGCTGGAGGATCTCCAGGTCCACCCGTCCGCCGCCGGAGGAGCAGGACTCGATCTCCACCCCGGGGTGGCGGCGGCGCAGCTCGTCCATCAGCCGGTGGACCGCCCGGGTCTGGCCGTGCACTCCGGCGCGGCCGGTGGGCCGGTGCCCGGCGTCCACCAGGTCCCGGTTGTGGTCCCACTTCAGATACGCGATCGGGTACGTCTGAAGCAGATCGTCCAGGCGCCGGAGGATGTGCGCGAACGCCTCCGGGCGGGCCAGGTCGAGCACCTGCTGGTGGCGGGCCGCGCCGGGCAGCCGGTCGCCGGCGGCCATGATCCAGTCGGGGTGGGCGCGGGCCAGCTCGGAGTCCTCGTTGATCATCTCGGGCTCGACCCAGAGGCCGAACTGCATGCCCAGACCGGTGACATGGTCGGTCAGCGGGCCCAGCCCGTGGGGCCACACCTCGTCCGAGACGTACCAGTCGCCCAGGGCCCGCCGGTCGTCGCGGCGCGCGCCGAACCAGCCGTCGTCCAGGACGAACCGCTCGGCCCCCACCGCGGCGGCGGCGTCGGCCAGGGCGCGCAGCCGGTCCAGGTCGTGGTCGAAGTAGACCGCCTCCCAGGTGTTGAGGGTGACCGGCCGGGGAGTGGCGGGGTGGTGCGGGCGGGAGCGCAGCCAGCGGTGGAATCGGGCGGAGACCTCGTCCAGGCCGTGCCGGCCGTAGGAGCCGTACTGCCAGGGAGAGGTGTAGGACCGACCGGGCTCCAGCACCACCTCACCGGACAGCAGCAGCTCGCCCGAGCCCAGCAGCGACACCGAGTGGAAGGTGCGCTCGGCGAAGGTGCGGTGGTTGCCGGACCACGCGGTGTGCACGGCCCACACCTCGCCCGAGCGGTTGCCGAAGCCCTCGGTGCCCGCGGCCAGCAGATAGGCGCTGTCGTAGCCGGTGCGGCCGGTGCGATTCTCCCGCATCCGCAGTCCCTGGGTGAAGGCGGTGCGCTGCGGGCTGCGTTCGCGCAGGTGGTGCCCGGTGAAGTCCAGCAGCTCGGCGGCCTCGGCGGGCACCGGCAGCATGAGGTTGACGGCGTCGACGGCGAAGGGGGAGGGGCCGCGGTTGGTGACCGTGGCGCGCTGGCGCACCAGCCCGGACGCGGTCAGCTCGATCACCAGCTCCAGGTCCAGGGCCGCTTCCTCGTCGCGGGCGCGGACGGTGACGGTGGCGCCGCCTTCGCCGCCGAAGGAGCGGGACTCCCGCGCGGGTCCGTTGAGGGTGGCCTCGCGGACGGTGAAGGCGGTGGAGAAGTCCCGGCCGCCGCGGTTGCCCGTCAGGCCGGGGGTGCCCAGCCAGCCGGCCGACTGCTCGGGCAGCACGGAGACCTCGACCGGGCCGTCGACGGAGAAGCCGATGGGCTGCGGCGCCCCGGCGAGCCGCAGGGAGCCCAGTTCCCCGGGGGTCAGCGCGCCGAGGTCGGCGCCCCAGTGCAGGACTCGTGGAAGGGTGCCGCCGGTCAGGTCCAGCACGAGGCTGACGCCGGCCGCCCGCAGATGTGTCACATCGAGGGGGAGGGGAGCGGAACGTGATGCCACGGTGATGTCTCCGTCCTGGCCAGGCCGGCGCCGGAGGCGCCGTTGACTTACTTTGTTCGGTGGCGTAAGAATCTCGGGCGACGATACTCGGCACGCCGGGGAGAAATCCACCGGAGGCCGACCGCGATCCCGCGTCCGTTCCCGTCCCCGCCTCCATCCCGCCTTCCGTGTCCCCGCCTTCCGTCCGTTCCCGGACGCCTTCGCAGACCAGCCGCTCCGCACCGCGGAGCCGATCGAGGAGTGAGCGCCGATGATCCGCCAAACCCTGCACGACGGCTGGCAGTTGTCGGCGACCGGCGGGCCGGTCCCCGCGGACGTCGCGGGCCGGACCGTACCGGCCGCCGTGCCGGGCAGCGCCCACCTGGACCTGCTCGCGGCCGGCCTGATCCCCGATCCCTACCTGGACCGCGCCGAGGAGGAGCTGGTCTGGGCCCACCGCACCGACTGGCGCTACACGCTGGCCCTCACGGCCGACGCCGCCGGGCCCGGGGAGCGGGTGGACCTCGTCTTCGACGGTCTGGACACCGTGGCCACCATCGAGCTGGACGGGAAGGTGCTGGGCAGCACGGCCAACATGCACCGCGCTCACCGCTTCGACGTCCGCGGCGCCCTGACCGGCGGCTCCCAGGAGCTGGCCGTCTCCTTCCGCTCCGCACTGGAGTACGCCGAGGAGGTCGAGCGCGGCCTCGGCCGCCGTGACCACGTCTACCCGCACCCCTTCAACATGGTCCGCAAGATGGCCTGCAGCTTCGGCTGGGACTGGGGGCCGGACCTGCAGACCGCGGGCATCTGGAAGCCGGTGCGCCTGGAACGCTGGCACACCGCCCGTCTGGCCCGGGTGCGCCCGCTGGTGACGGTGGACGCCGAGGGCACCGGACACGCCGAGATCCACATCGACGTCGAGCGCTCCGGTCTGGACGGCGGGGACGCCCCCCTGGAGCTGACCGCCACCGTGGACGGCCGCACCGAGCGCGTCACCGTACCCGCCGGCGAGACGGCCGCGACCGTCACCGTCACCGTGCCCGGCGCCCGCCTGTGGTGGCCCGCCGGATACGGCGACCAGCCCCTGTACGGTCTCACCGTGACCCTCGGCGCCCCGGGTCAGGCGGGCTCCCGGGAGCCGCTGGACACCTGGGAGCGCCGCATCGGCTTCCGGACGGTCACCGTGGACACCACGCCCGACGAGATCGGCACCCCCTTCACCGTCGTCGTCAACGGCAGACCCGTCTTCGTCAAGGGCGCCAACTGGATCCCCGACGACCACTTCCTGACCCGGATCACCCGCGAGCGGATCGAGCGCCGCGTGGACCAGGCCGTCGGCGCCCACATGAACCTGCTGCGGGTGTGGGGCGGCGGCATCTACGAGACCGAGGACTTCTACGACGTCTGCGACGAGCGCGGCGTCCTGGTCTGGCAGGACTTCCCCTTCGCCTGCGCCTCCTACCCCGAGGAGGAGCCGCTGTGGAGCGAGATCGAGGCCGAGGCCCGCGAGAACGTCGCCCGCCTCACCCCGCACCCCTCCCTGGCCCTGTGGAACGGCGCCAACGAGAACATGTGGGGCTTCCGCGACTGGGGCTGGCCCGAGCAGCTGAAGGGCCGCACCTGGGGCCTGCGCTACTACACCGAGCTGCTGCCCTCCATCGTGGCCGAACTCGACCCGACCCGCTTCTACAGCGCCAACAGCCCCTACAACCCCGGCGCCCCGGTCGAGGGCGTCCACCCCAACGACCAGGACCACGGCACCCGGCACGAGTGGGAGGTGTGGAACCGCGTCGACTACACCCACTACCGCGACCACATCCCGCGGTTCTGCTCGGAGTTCGGCTTCCAGGGCCCCCCGACGTGGGCGACTCTGACCAAGTGGATCCACGACGAGCCGATGACGCCCACCTCGCCCGCCTTCCTGCTGCACCAGAAGGCCGAGGAGGGCAACGACAAGCTCGCCCGCGGCATGGCCCCCCATCTGCCCGAGCCGAAGAGCTTCGAGGACTGGCACTGGGCGACCCAGCTCAACCAGGCCCGCGCGGTCGCCTTCGGCATCGAGCACTTCCGCTCCTGGTGGCCGCGGACGGCCGGATCGGTGGTCTGGCAGCTCAACGACTGCTGGCCGGTCACCTCCTGGGCGGCGGTGGACGGCGACGAGCGGCCCAAGCCGCTGTGGTACGGGCTGCGCCACGCCTACGCCCCCCGGCTGCTGACCGTCCAGCCCCGCGAGGGCCGGCCCGCCCTGATCGCGGTCAACGACCACGACGAGCCCTGGAGGGGCGAGCTGCTCCTGGAGCGGCAGACCTTCGCGGGCGCCGTACTGCGGAGCGTTAAGCTTTCCCTCGACGTGCCGCCCCGCTCGGTCGCCCGCATCGATGCGGACACGTCACTGGTCAGCCCGGACGACGCCCGCAGGGAGGTGCTGGTGGCCACCGCGCCGGACGCACGCGCCGTGCACCTCTTCGCCGAGGACGTGGAGCTGGACTACGACCCCGCGCCGCTCAAGGCGGAGGCCGTCGCCGTGCCCGGGGGGTACCGGGTGGACGTGCGGGCCTCGTCGTTCGCCCGCGACGTCGCGATCCTGGCCGACCGGGTCGCCCCCGACGCGGTCGTGGACGAGATGCTGGTGTCCCTACTGGCCGGGGAGAGCCGGTCCTTCACCGTGCGCACCGAGGCCGACATCGACCCCGCCGCGCTGACGGAGCCGCTTGTGCTGCGCTCCGCCAACGGCCTGAGCGCTCCGGTGGTGCGGTACTGAGTGGACGCTTCGGAACACACCGGGACGGCCGGCGCCGGCTTCTCGGGAGCCGTCGGGCTGGTGCTCGCGCGCCCCGCGCGGCTGCTGGGCGTCGAGCCGTTCTTCATGGAGTTCATCGCCGGCATCGAGGAGCGCCTCGCCGAGCGCGGCCTGTCCCTCCTGCTGCACGTCGTGGCGGACCAGGAGGCCGAGATCGCCGCCTACCGCCGCTGGGCGGAACGCGGGCTGGTCGAGGCGGTCGTGGTGGTCAACCGCACCGTCGACGACCGGCGGCCGCCGGTGCTGCGCGAGCTGGGACTGCCCGCCGTCCTGGTCGGCGCGGGCAGCGGTGACGACACGCCCATGCCCGCGGTCCGCACCGACGACGCGGGGCCGGTGCGCGAGGCGCTGGCGCATCTGCTCGACCTCGGCCACCGCCGTATCGCCCGGGTCAGCGGCCCGGCGGGCCTGCTGCACACCCGGGCCCGCACCGGGGCGCTGGTCGAGGGGTGCCGGGAGGCCGGCGTCGAACCGGTGGTCGTCGAGGGCGACTACTCCGGCGAGTCGGGTGCCAGGCTCACCGCGGAACTGCTGCGCCGGCCGGAGCCGCCCACCGCGATCCTCTACGACAACGACGTGATGGCGGTCGCCGGGCTGGGCGCGGCCAAGGAGATGGGCGTCGCCGTCCCCGAGCGGCTCAGCCTGATCGCCTGGGACGACTCGACGATGTGCCGCCTGGCGTCGCCGCCGCTGACCACCATGAGCGTGGACGTGCACCAGTACGGCGTGCTGGTGGCCGAGTCGGTGCTCGAACTGGTCGACGGCCTCCCGGTCGCCGAGCGGTGGTCGCCCACCGCCCGGTGCGTGCCCAGGGGCAGCACCGCGCGCTGCACGGTTCCCTCCACCGCCTGACGCCGCTTCCGCGCGGGAAGCGGTGGAGGGGGACGGAAGACCTCCGGGGAGGAGGCCCTTCGCACAAGGGCCTCCTCCCCGGAGGTTCTTCTGGGGCCGGACGCGGCCGGCGGCGCGGTCAGCGGCTGCCGTGGCGCTTCTTGCCGTGGTCCGCCTTCTTGTGGTCCTTCTTCTTGTGGTCGGCCTTCTTGTGGTGCTTCTTGCCGTGGTCCTTCTTGGCGTGCTGCTGGCCCCCGTTGACGCAGGTGTTGCCGAACGCCGGGTTCAGCAGACCGACGATGTTGACGGTGTTGCCACAGGCGTTGACCGGGATGTTGACCGGCACCTGGATGACATTGCCGGAGACGACGCCCGGGGAGCCGATGGCGGCGCCCTGCGCCCCGGCGTCGGCGGCGGCGACTCCGGCGGAACCGGCCAGAGCGGCACCGGCGGCGGCCGTCACGGCGACAGCCTTGGCAATACGCGACATGAAGAGTCACTCCTTATAGCGAACAAACACCCATCCGCCCGACTGGAGGCGGTGGTGCCGTGACCAACGCCCGATCCGCCCGGAGGTCACCGCGATTAGGCCGAATGGTGGTCAGACGGTGGCCCGGAGGTGGTCCGAGCGGCCCCGGCCGCCATCGGACACGGCCGTTTCACCGGGGTGCGCCCGGGTACCGGAATCCGGCCCGGAACCCGCCAGAGGAGGACTGAATGAACGCGCACAGCGATTCCCCCGCCCGCGTCGCGGTGATCACGGGCGCGGACTCGGGGATCGGCCGCGCCACCGCCGTACGCCTGGCCGAGCAGGGGATGGACATCGGCATCACCTGGCACGAGGACGAGCAGGGCGCGCGGGAGACGGCCGAAGAGGTGCGCTCCCACGGCCGCCGGGCGGCCGTCGCGCGGATGGACCTCACCGACCTGCCCGCCGCGGCGGACGTGGTCGACCGCCTCGCCGACGAGCTCGGCAGGATCGACGTACTGGTCAACAACGCCGGCACCGGCACCGCCACCCCCTTCCTCGACATCGGTCTCGACACCGTCCGGCAGGTCCTCGACGTCGACCTCGTCGGCCCCTTCCTGTGCGGGCAGCGCGCGGCCCGCCGCATGATCGAACAGGGCGACGGCGGCAGGATCGTCAACATCACCAGCGTCCACGAGCACCAGCCGCGGGTGGGGGCCGCGCCCTACTGCGCGGCCAAGGGCGGGCTCGGCCTGCTCACCCAGGTCATGGCCCTGGAGCTGGCCGCGGACGCGATCACCGTCAACGCCGTCGCGCCGGGCGAGATCGCCACGCCGATGACCGGCCAGGAGGACACCGACGTGGCCGCCGAGGAGCGGCCCGGCATCCCCGCGGGGCGGCCCGGCGACGCCCGCGAGGTGGCGGCCGTGGTCGCCTTCCTCGCCGGGCCGGACGCCGCCTACGTCACCGGTGCGTCGTGGGCGGTCGACGGCGGCATGCTGCGGATGGGACCGCAGGCCGGCTCCCATCTGGAGAGCGACTCCTGGCGCCGCCCCTGAACGGCTCCCGCCGGGGAGGGCCGTTGCCCCGGTTGGTGGATGCCGGTTTCCCCCCGGCGCCGCGAGAGGGCAGCATCGGTCCAGGAGAGCCCGGACAGGGCGGCCTGGACGGAACGACCCGGACGGAACGACCCGGACGCGACGGCCCGGCAGAACGGCCTGGACGGAACGACCCGGACAGGACGGCCCGGACGAGAGACGGTGTGGTGATCGGCCGTGACGGAGACCGAGCGCGTGCCGCAGGGCGCGCCCTGCTGGGTCACCCTGCTGGCTCCCAACCTGGAGGCCGCGCAGAACTTCTACGGCGAACTCCTCGGCTGGCGGTACCGGCCGGGCTCGCAGCGGCTCGGCCACTACGTGGTCGCGCTGGCCGGGGACGTCCCCGTGGCCGGGCTGGGCGAGGCCAAGGACAGCCTGCGCACCCTCACCTCCTGGACGGCGTACTTCGCCTCCGACAGTGTCGACGTCGCGGCCGGGCGGGTGCGCGAACGCGGTGCGACCGTCGCCGTGGGGCCGGTGCGGTTCGCCTCCGGCCGGGTGGCGTGGGCGGCCGACCCGGCGGGGGCGGTCTTCGGGATCTGGGAGGGCGGCATCGACCCGGAGTGGCAGGCCGGAAGCAGGGTCAACGCCCCCTCCTGGCTCGAACTGATCACCCGCGACGCCTTCGCCGCCGCGCTCTTCTACGGAGAGGTGTTCGGCTGGGACAAGGGGGATCCCGAGCGCTACGACATCCGCTACGAGCACGACCGGGTGATCCTGCGCATCGACAGGCGCACCGTGGCGGGACTGAGCGGCGGAGCGGTGGAGGACGCGCCCGATCCGCGGGTGCGTCCGCACTGGCACGTCCACTTCCGCGTCGAGGACGTGGACGCGGCGGCGGTGAGGGCGGAGGCGCTGGGGGCCGAGGTGGTCTCCGCCCCGGCCGACACCCCCTCGGGGCGGCAGGCGGTCGTCCGGGATCCGCAGGGGGCCCTGTTCACGGTGGAGAACAGGGCCCCCTGAGACCTCGCGGGACGCGTTCCGCGGGCCGGCCCGCTCAACCCCCAAGCGCGCGGGTCAGTCGCCCGACTCCTCGTCGAGGGTGAGCAGCCCCTGCCCGACCACGGCGTCCAACGACAGGGTGCGGTAGCCCACCGTGTCGAACAGGACGGTGACCCGGTCCTCCTCCTCGCTCATCACCAGGCCCTCGCCCCACTCGCGGTGGCGCACCCGCACCCCGGTGCGGAACCGGCCGGCGTCCGGCCGGGGGCCCTCCTCGACACGGGGCGCGGGCCGCTCGGGCAGACCGCGTGCCCCGCGCTCCTCGTAGCGCTCCGGCCCGCGGCCGTCCCCGCCCCGCGCCCGGTCGCGTTCCTCCCCGGCCGCCAGGCAGTTGTCGCAGTTGCCGCAGGGCGGTTCGTACTCCTCGCCGAAGTAGCCCAGCAGGAAACGGCGGCGGCAGCCGGAGTTCTCGGCGTAGCCGCGCATCATCTCCACCCTCGACCGCTCCAGCCTGTACCGCGTCTCGGCCAGCTCCGCCGCGCGGTCGGCGGCCTCCCGGGGGTCGAGCTCCCCGGCGGGGGCCAGCTCGCCGCCGGAGGTGACGGTCACCGCCCCGGCCTCCTCCAGGAGGTTGACGGCGGCGGTGAGGCGGCTGGCGGACAGCCCGGTCCGCTCGCGCACCCGCGACGCGGGCAGCGGGGCGCCGCTGCCGCGCACCGCCTCGGCGACGTCGGTCAGCGTCCCGGTGTCGGTGTGCCCGGAGGAGAAGAACTTCCGCAGCCCCAGGTCCTCGGGCCGGTAGTGCAGTACGGCCAGTGCCGGGGCGCCGTCGCGGCCGGCCCGGCCGATCTCCTGGTAGTAGGCGTCCGGAGAGCCCGGCACGGAGGCGTGCAGCACGAACCGCACGTCCGGTTTGTCGATGCCCATTCCGAAGGCGGAGGTGGCGACCACCACGTCCAGGCCGCCGCCGAGGAACGCCTCGTGGGCGCGGGAGCGCTCGGCCGACGGCAGGCCCGCGTGGTAGGCGAGGGCCGACAGGCCGAGTTCCGCCAGCTGCCCGGCGTACTCCTCCGCCTCCCGGCGCGTGGCGGTGTAGACGATGCCCGGCTTGGGCTCGGCGGCGGCCCGCTCCACCACGGCCCGGCGCTTGTCCGCCTCCTCCAGGAAACCGCGCACCTCCAGGCGGAGGTTGGGGCGGTCGAAGCCGGCGACGATCCGGGCGGGACGCTCCATGCCCAGGCGCTCGGTGATCTCCTCGCGCACGGGAGGGGCCGCGGTGGCGGTCAGGGCGAGGACGGTGGGACGGCCCAGCCGCCGCGCCACGTTCCCCAGACGGAGGTAGTCCGGGCGGAAGTCGTGGCCCCAGGAGGAGATGCACTGGGCCTCGTCGACCACGAACAGCGAGGGCCCGGTCCGCGCCAGCCGCTCCACCACCTCGTCCTTGGCCAGCTGCTCGGGGGAGAGGAGCAGGAACTCCGCGTCCCCCTCGCGCACGGCCCGCCAGGCCTCGGCCGTCTCGCCCGCCGCCTGGGCGGAGTTGACCGCGACGGCCTTCGGGGCGTTCGGCGCCCCGCCCTCCGCCAGCCCCTCGACCTGGTCCCGCTGGAGCGCGATGAGGGGGGAGACCACCACGGTGGGGCCGGGCAGCAGCACGGCGGGCACCTGGTAGACGGCGGACTTCCCCGCGCCGGTGGGCATCACCACCAGCGTGTCCCGGCCGCGCAGCACCTGCTCCATGGCCTCGGCCTGGCCGGGGCGCAGCTCGTTCCAGCCGAAGACCTCCGCGGCGACACGCCTCAGCCGGTCCCGGGCCCGGGTGCCGTCCCCGGCTCCGTCCTCCGCGCGGGCGGCCCCGCGGCCGGACCCGGTGGTGTCGCGCACGGTCTGCTCTCCTTTCTCACGCGGCTTTCTCACGCGGCGCGGGACGCGTCTCGCGGGCCTGTGCTCCGGTCTGTGCTCCGGCCGGTGCCCCGGTGGGCTCAGCGGGAGGCCTCGGCCAGCGCCCCGGTTCCGCGTTCCGTGCCGGGCTCCAGGTGGTACACCGCGAAGGCGCGCCGGATGACCGGCTGGGCGACGTTGCGCACCCGCACCCCGCCGCTGGTCAGACCGTGCTCGGTGCCCGCGTGGGCGTGCCCGTGGACGGCCAGGTCGGCGCCCGCCGAGTCCACCGCCTCGGCCAGCAGGTAGCTGCCCAGGAAGGGGTAGATCTCCAGCGGCTCGCCGGCGAGGGTGTCGGGCACGGGGGAGAAGTGCGTCAGGGCGATCCGTACGGCGCACCCCTGCCGGTCCAGCTCCTCCAGCGAGGTCCGCAGGCCGTCCGCGCAGCGGCGGGTGTAGCGGATGAACTCCTTCATGATCGGTTCGCCGAACTCGCCGCCGCTGCGCCCGGCGAACCCTCCGCCGAAGCCCTTGGTCCCCGCGACGCCGACACGGGTGCCGTCCACGGCCACGACCGTCCCCTCGCCCTCCAGGACGCTCACGCCGGCGTCCCGCAGCACGGCGGTGACCTCCTCGGGGCGCTCGTCCTGGTGGTCGTGGTTGCCCAGCACGGCGATCACCGGCACCCGCAGGCCCGCGACCTCCTCGGCGACGACCCGCATCTCCTCGGGCGTGCCGTGGCGGGTCAGGTCCCCGGCGAGCAGCAGGAGGTCGGCGCAGTCGGGCAGGGTCTCGAAGGCGGGGCGCAGCACCCCCTTGCTGTCCGGCCCCATGTGGATGTCACCGACGGCTGCGACGCGGATCATGCCAGCTCCTCAGGACGGTCGGGGGCGGTGGGGTCGGCCACGACGATGTCGGTCCGCACCGGTGTGTCGCCCAGTTCCTCCTTCGCGACGCGCACGACGGTGTCGCGGCACTCGGCGGTGGGGACGGTGCCGCTGACGACCACCGTGTTGCCGCGGGACTCGATGCGCATGCCGAGTTCGGCGACCTCCTCGCGCACGAGCCTCTCCTGCAGGTGGGCGATGCGGTACTCGGTGTTGTCCGCGCCGCCTCCCCGGTCGCTCCGGCCGGTGTCGTGGTCCGTCATGGCAGTCCTCCACGGTCGTCGTCCTGCGGCGAGATGACCTGCAGACGTTCCAGCAGGTAGAGAAAGGCGTCCGGCATCGGCGCCGCTCCGCACTCGCGCCGCACCCGGGACCAGTCGACCTTCTCCCGCAGGGCCCGCGCGATCGGCAGCACGGCGCCGAAGTCGCAGTGGTGCTCGGTGAAGGCGTTCAGCAGGCTGGCGAGCAGGTCGGTCACCGACAGCACGGGCATGCGGACCGACTCCACGGGCAGTTCCTCGGCCCGCCCCAGCAGTTCGCGGGTCACCGGCTGCCGCGCCAGCTCGAAGATCAGATCGATGTCCTGGCCCATGCACCGGGCCTTGAGCAGCCAGTCCTCCGGCGGGGTGTACACCTCCAGCCCGGCGTCGCGGAGCGTGGCGGCCACCGCGTCGGCGTCCTCGGGAAGGACGCAGAAGTCGGCGTCGTGCTGGAGGTTCCCCGGGCCTCCGTGGGCGTAGACGGCCACGCTGCCCGCCAGGGCGAAGGGGTGGCCGGCGCCCTTCAGCAGGGAGGCCACCTGCTTGGTGGCCTCCAGAATGGCCTGGGTGAGGTTGGGGGGCAGTTCCTCGAGTCCCGCGTCGCCCTCCGGGCGGACCTGCCCGCCACTCTGCTCGCCACCCTGCGCGCCGCTCCGCGCACCGCCGGGCCCGGTCGCCGGGCGTGGGGCAGCCGGCAGGTCCCGCTCGGCCGGTGCCGCCTCGCCCGGATGCTCGGTCACAGTCACTCCGCTCTCCAGGTCGTCTCGTCGTTCCCCACCGCCGTGCCACCGCGACGCCGTCCTGGGACCGCTGGGGCCGGGGGCTTCCACGAGAGCACCGGTACCCGCCGTCGTCCGATCGATACCGGCCGATACCGGGCGCACCGGTGCGGGCGGGAGGAGCGGGCGGGCCGGCGG
>NZ_JAKMAY010000067.1:19005-23449 GCF_022015835.1 Streptomyces sp. ICN903
GGCGGTGCGCGGCGCTCCGGCCGGACGCCGCGCACCGCCGTGCGTCAGCGCACGGCCGGGGAGGGGGGCGTCACGCGCCGTCCCCGCCGTCGGTCTCGCACTTCTTCCAGGCGAGCTGGTAGGTGGTGTTGACGGCGCCGTCGGTGGAGTCCATGGCGATGAAGCTCGTGGTCTCCGCGGTGTTCGAGGTGCCGCCGCTGACCCGCAGTTCGGTGTTGATGTTGAAGTTGCGGATCTCGCCGCACGGGGCCCACACCAGGGCGCCGAGCTCGGTGACGTCGTTCGCCTGCCAGTTGTCGTCGAACGGGCCGTTGAAGCGGTGCACGCCCTCGTTCGTCTCCGCCTGGCCCTGGAAGTAGTAGTGCGCCTTCTGGGTGGCGGTGGCGCCCTCCTCCAGGTAGGCGTAGCCGCGGTAGTTCACGCCGGCGATCGCGTAGGTGAATCCCTGCGGGACGCGTACGGCCAGGTTGAGCTGGCAGTTCTTCCGGAAGTCGGTCGGTCTGGCTCCGACGCCGACCTGCGCGAGGTAGTCGCTGTAGGTCACGGTGAAGGCGGTGTTGTCGGGGGAGACGGCCACGGCCGCCGATCCCAGCGGACACCCCGAGCCGTTGACCGTGACGACGTCGATCACCATCCTGTCGGTCGGCGCGTCCTCGAAGGACGGGTTCGGGGCGACGATGCTCGAAGAGAGCGACGAGGCGAATAACGCCGCGATCGCGCCGCCCACGGCAAGTGCTCCGGACATGGTTCTCCAATCAAGCGTTTGTGGGGCGCGACGGGAAAGGAAAACCCGACGCGTTTGCCGAATGGAACTAACCGATTCGCGTTACCGCGTGACCGGCGCGCACCGCGGGCAGAACGCGCTCGAGTGCGCGTACGGTGCGGAGGGGGAAACCGGGAACGGGTTTCCCCGCGGGAGTGGGGCGCAGGCCGCGCCGTCCGGCCCGCAGGCCCCGTGGCGACGGCCTTGCGGGGGCTCTCCGGGCTCTCCGGGCTCTCCCGGAGCCCCTCCTGCCGGGCCTTCCGGCGCGGGCGGCCGGACGTGGTCGGCGTCCGGCCGCCCGCACCGGTGTGCGGGGATGCGGGATGCCCGCAGCGGGGTGGTCGTCTCCCGGCGGGGTGCGCCCTCCCGCCCGCGGACGGGCCGGGCGCGGCTACGCGTCGACCGCGGGGGTCAGCTCTCGCACTTCTTCCAGGCGATCCGGTAGACGGTGTTGACGGCGCCGTCGGTGGAGTCCATGGCGATGAAGCTGGTGGTCCTGTCGGCGGACTCACCGCCGTCCACCCGCAGTTCGGTGTTGATGTTGAAGTTGCGGACCACGCCGCACGGCGCCCAGACCAGCTCGCCGATCTCGGCTCTGTCGCTGGTCTGCCAGTTGTTGTCGTACGGGCCGTTGATCCGGTGCGACGACGAGGTGCTGTCGGCCTGGCCCTGGAAGTAGTAGTGCGCCTTCTGGACGGCGGTGGCGCCCCCCTCCAGGTAGGCGTAGCCGCGGTAGTCCACGCCGGCGATCGCGTAGGTGAAGCCGTGCGGGACGTGTACGTCGAGGTTGAGCTGGCAGTTCTTCCGGAAGTCGGTCGGCAGCGTACCCACGCCCGCCGCGGCGAGGTAGTCGCTGTAGGTCACGGTGAAGGCTGTGTTGTCGGGGGAGACGGCCACGGCCGCCGTCCCCGCCGGGCAGCCCGAGCCGTTGACCGTGTTGATGCCGACCTGGATCTTCTCGTCGGGGACTGTGGAGGTCGGTTCCGCGGCGAGCGCGGCGCCGGAGAGGGTCGAGGCGATCAACGCCGCGACCGCTCCGCCGGCCAGGAGGACTCCGGACATGATTCTCCAATCGTTCGTCGTGGACACGGGGGAAGGGGACGTTCCGGATCCGACGGTCCACGGAGTCGGGGGTGCGGGTGGTGCCATCCGGGCTCCCGGGCCCTCCGCGGTGCCGGGCGCGCCGCCGCGTGCGGCACCGCGGTCCGGCCGGACGGGAAGCCGGCGGCCGGTGTCCTGTGTCCGCGGGGTACGCGTTCGGCCGGGTCGCGGCCGAGGCGGTCCGCGGCCCGCGCGGACGGTGCGAGTGGTCGGGGCGTGCGCCCGCGGAACGGAAGGCGGTACGGCGCCGCCCGACCGTGTGGTCGGGCGGGCCCGTCTTCCGCCGGTATGCGGACGGGATGTGGGAGCGCTCCCAACATAGGGAGGGGTGAAAGGCCCGGCAAGGGCGCGGACGGCGCCCGGACAACAAGTCCGAAACAGAACCACGGTGCCCGTTACAGGAAATCGGACGCCTCGCGCATCGCGTATGGAAATTGCCCGGACTACCGGAAGGTATCCGGAACGGAGAACGCTTTCAGTGGTTTCCCGGCCTTCTTCTCCCGGGTGCGCCGGGCGAGTTCGCCGATGCCGTCCGATACTCAGCGAGCGGTGTACCGGACGCCGCCCGGGATGCGCGTTCCCGCCGGCGGGGCGGAGCGGTCGCGCCCGTGGAATCGCGCCACGGGAGGGGCGGGCGGGGCCGCGCCTGCCGCCCGGCACACGGTCAACTCCCTGCCATGTCCGGGGAGTTTCGGGGAACACCCCGTCTGACGGAGTCTCCCGCCGCCGACGGAGGTGCACGCAGATGGCCCGCCCCGACAGGTCCACGTCCTCCCCGAGATGGATCGCCCCGCTCCTCCTGGTGGTCCTCCTGCTGGCCGGAGTGCTGCTGGCCGGGCAGCTCCGCCTCCTGCCGGGGCTGGGGAACCCGTTCGCCACCGAGACCGAGGACCGCACCGGCCCCGCGGTGCTGAAGTCCCTGAGGGACATGAGCCGCTACGAGGGCGCCTCGGGCACCTTCCAGGTCGTCGTCGACCTGGACAAGGACGCGAAGTTCCTGCCGGACGCGGTGCGCGGCAGCCGGACGCTGTTCGTCGGTACGGGCAGTGTCGGCGCGTACGTGGACCTCGGCGGTCTCGGCGAGGAGGCCGTCACGGTCACCGACGACCGCAGGGGCGCCACGGTACGGCTGCCGCACGCCCGCCTGGAGAAGCCCGCGCTGGACGCCGAGCGCTCGTACGCCGTCACCAAGGAGCGCGGTCTGCTCGACCGGCTCGGCGACCTCTTCTCCGAGAATCCGGGTGACGAGCGGGAGGTCCACCGGCTCGCGGTCGAGCACATCGGCGAGGCCGCCAAGGAGAGCGGGCTGGCGAAGCGGGCCGAGGCGAACACCGAGGACATGCTGGAGAACCTGCTGCGCTCCCTGGGGTTCGAGCGGGTCTCGGTGACCTTCGGCGAGGAGGGCGGCGGGCGCGGCTGAGCGCGGGGGTGTCCCGTCCGGCGCACACCGTCCGGCGGGGGCGCCGCGGGAAGCCGTCCGGCCGGGGGAGGTCTTCTCCGTTCCCTCCGGGGCGCGGCCCCGCTATCGTACCGACCGGCTGGTAGGCAGCTCCCGCCCGGCGGGCCGCCGTACGGCCCGGCGACAGGCGGCGGACCGCCCGACGGCCGCGGAAGCCGACCGCCCCGGCCCCGGCCGGGCCCCGCCGAGGAGGAACACATGCCACGTGCCCTGTCCAACGGGATGGAACTGGAGTACGACACCTTCGGCGACCCGGACGGGCCGGTACTGCTGCTCATCATGGGCCTCGGCACCCAGATGACCGCCTGGCACCCGCGGTTCTGCGGGATGCTCGCCGACCGGGGATTCCACGTCGTCCGCTACGACAACCGCGACTGCGGTCTGTCCACCTTCCTGGAGGACTGCCCGCCCCCGGACATCCGGGCCGTCCTGGCGGGCGACACCTCCACGGCCCCCTACCGCATCGCCGACATGGCCCGGGACGCGGTGGGCCTGCTCGACGCACTGGAGGTCGACGCCGCGCACATCGCCGGAGCCTCGATGGGCGGCATGATCGCCCAGCAGTTCGCGATCGACCACCCCTCGCGGGTGCGCTCGCTGTGCTCGATCATGTCCACCACCGGAGACCGCTCCGTCGGCCGGGGCACCCCCGAGGCGCTGGCCGCGCTGGCGGCCCCGCCGCCCCGGGACCGGCGGGAGGCGGGGGAGCGGGGCGTGCGCTCGTTCTCCGTCCTCGGCTCGCCCGGCTACCCGGCCGCTCCCGAGGAGCTGCGCGAGCGCGCCGAGGCGGCCTACGACCGCTCCCCCCGGTCCGACGGCTTCGCCCGCCAGTACGCCGCGACCCTGGCCTCGCCCGACCGTACGCCGGGCCTGCGGGCCGTCACCGCTCCGGCTCTGGTCGTCCACGGCGCCGACGACCCCCTCATCGACCGAGGCGGCGGCGAGGCGACGGCGGCCGCGATCCCCGGCGCCGAACTCCTGGTGATCCCCGGCATGGGGCACGACCTGCCCGAACAGCTCTGGCCGCTCCTGACCGACGCCATCGCACGCAACGCCGCCCGTGCGGACGGCCGTGCCACCGCCCCCGGGGCCGCTCCCGGTGCTCCCGCCCCTTCCGGCGC
>NZ_JAKMAY010000068.1:0-23045 GCF_022015835.1 Streptomyces sp. ICN903
GAGACGGGGAGGGCGCGGCGGAGACGGACGCCGGGATCCCGCGCTGGCGGGGGCTGGATGTCGGCTCGCCCTTCGACTACCGCAGGCAGGGCATCCTCTACGTCGCCCAGCATCTGTCACCGCCCGGCCGGGAGGGCAGCCGCGGCGACATGCTGGACGAGCTGACCGAGCTGGTCCAGGCGGCCGGGGGGCGCACGCTCGGGCTGTTCTCCTCGATGCGGGCCGCCCAGGCGGCGGCCGAGGAGCTGCGCGGGCGGCTGGACGTACCCGTGCTGCTGCAGGGCGAGGAGACTCTGGGCGAGCTGATCCGGCGCTTCGCCGCGGACGCCGAGACCTGCCTGTTCGGGACGCTGTCGCTGTGGCAGGGCGTGGACGTGCCGGGACCGAACTGCCAGCTGGTGGTGATGGACCGCGTCCCGTTCCCGCGCCCCGACGATCCGCTGATGAGCGCACGGCAGAAGGCGGTGGAGGAGGCGGGCGGCAACGGCTTCATGGCCGTGGCCGCCACCCACGCCGCGCTGCTGATGGCGCAGGGCGCGGGCCGCCTGGTGCGGGCGACGGGGGACCGGGGCGTGGTCGCGGTGCTGGACCCGCGGCTGGCCAGGGCTCGCTACGGGAGTTTCCTGCGGGCCTCGATGCCCGACTTCTGGTACACCACCGACCGCAACCAGGTGCGCCGTTCGCTGGCGGCCATCGACGCCGCGGCCAGGGAGGGCGCGTAGAGCCGGACGGGCCAGGCAGCCCGGCGAGAGGCAGGGAGCAGGGGAAGGACCCGGCGGGCCCGGAGCCCTGGGTTTCGCCGGGGTACGGATGCGAACCGGGCCCCGGGACCGGCGCAGTGGTCCCGGGGCGGCCCGTTCCGGCTCCTGCGCGGCCGGTGTCGTGCTGCCGGTGTCGTGCTGCGGCGCGTCAGACGCGCCGCAGCACCGCGACGACCTTGCCGAGGATGGTCGCCTCGTCGCCGGGGATCGGCTGGTAGGCGGCGTTGTGGGGGATCAGCCACACATGCCCGTCCTCGCGCCTGAAGCGCTTGACGGTCGCCTCGCCGTCCAGCATGGCGGCGACGATGTCGCCGTTCTCGGCGACCGGCTGGCGGCGCACCGTGACCCAGTCGCCGTCGCAGATCGCCGCGTCGACCATGGAGTCGCCGACGACCTTGAGCACGAAGAGCTCGCCGTCGCCGACGAGCTGGCGGGGCAGCGGGAAGACGTCCTCCACCGACTCCTCGGCGAGGATCGGGCCTCCGGCGGCGATCCGTCCGACCAGGGGGACGTAGGAGGCGGCGGGCTTGCCGGTGGTGTCGGTGGTCTGGCTGGTGGGCGCGTCCGAGGCGCGCACCTCGTAGGCGCGGGGGCGGTGCGGGTCGCGCCGCAGGAAGCCCTTGCGCTCCAGCGCCATCAGCTGGTGGGCCACGGAGGAGGTGGAGGACAGGCCGACGGCCTGGCCGATCTCCCGCATCGACGGCGGGTAGCCGCGGCGCTGCACCGAGTCGCGGATCACCTCGATCACCCGGCGCTGCCGGTCCGTCAGCCCCGAGCTGTCGGCCCGGATCCCCGGTGGACGGCCGGGCAGCGAGCGGGTCGGCCGGGGAGCCTCGGCACCGCCGGCCGCGCCGTCGGACGCGCCGGGGGCGGCGTTTGCCTCCTGCACATGATCGGCCCGGCTCCGGGAACGGTCCCGTGCGGTGATGGCGGCGCTCTCTGCGGTGGTGGTCACGTCGGCCCCTCTCAAGCGGTTCTCCCTGGTTGGACAACGGTATGTGCTTTCGAAAGGTTGCGCCAAACACACGTTCGAGTGAAATTTCGCAGATTGGCTGACGTGCCCGATGAGGGCGGTGTATGGGCTGCGAGTCGCCTCCGATCGTTACGGTAGCCTCTCGTGCGCTCGCCGTTCCGGCGTCTCCGACACGCAGGGCGTGTTCGTCAACCAGCCACCAGATGTAGTGGTTAGATGTTCTGCGGCTGCCCAGAAGTTGTGGTCCCCCGGTCCTGAAGGGCCGCGGGTATCGCCTATGCTGGTGGCCGCTTTCGAGGCCCGCTCGCCGGGTACTCGAACGCGTGTCCAATGCTGTTCTGCTGCGCCGCTCATGCTGCGCCACCGAGGGTGAAGGAGGGTGGGAAGCGATGCACTGCCCCTTCTGCCGGCACCCCGACAGCCGCGTCGTCGACAGCCGCACCACCGACGACGGCACCGCTATCCGCCGACGCCGCCAGTGTCCGCACTGCTCCCGCCGCTTCACGACGGTGGAGAACGCGTCGTTGATGGTCATCAAGCGGAGCGGGGTCACCGAGCCCTTCAGCCGGGACAAGGTGATCGCCGGGGTGCGCAAGGCGTGCCAGGGGCGTCCGGTCACCGAGGACGCGCTCGCCAAGCTGGGCCAGCGGGTCGAGGAGGCGGTACGCGCCACCGGCAGCGCCGAGCTGTCCACGCACGACGTCGGGCTGGCCATACTCGGCCCGCTGCGGGAACTGGACCTCGTGGCGTACCTGCGCTTCGCCTCCGTCTACCAGGCGTTCGACTCGCTGGAGGACTTCGAGGCCGCGATCGCCGAGCTGCGCGGGGAACGGGCCTCGGCCGACGGCGGAGGCGGCACGGCCCCGGGCAGAACCACGGCCGCGGGAGCCGGAAGCCGCGGTGGAGCCGGGGACACCGGAAACGGAAGTGACGGCGGGGGCGAACGTGACGGCGGAGGCGGCGGAAGCCCCACCGCCCCGCCCGCGCCACTGGCCGCCGGTAACTGAGCGGCCCCGCACGGACCGGACCGGAGCGCGTCGCGCTCCGGCCAATGAAACGAACACCACACCCCGGGAAGCGTGGGGTGTGTCAGGGCGTTATGCCTGTACAGGGAGGCGGAATGACAGAGACGACGAGCGACCCGGCACGAGGGGCCCGGTCCAAGGGGGCCAAGGCCGCCAAGGGTCTGCGGATCGAGCGCATCCACACCACCCCCGGGGTGCACCCGTACGACGAGGTGGTCTGGGAGCGCCGTGACGTCGTCATGACCAACTGGCGCGACGGCTCGGTCAACTTCGAGCAGCGCGGCGTGGAGTTCCCCGACTTCTGGTCGGTGAACGCGGTCAACATCGTCACCAGCAAGTACTTCCGCGGGGCCGTCGGCACGCCCCAGCGCGAGACCAGCCTGAAGCAGCTCATCGACCGCGTGGTGAAGACCTACCGCGCCGCCGGTGAGAAGCACGGCTACTTCGCCTCCCCGGCCGACGCCGAGATCTTCGAGCACGAGCTGGCCTACGCGGTGCTCCACCAGGTGTTCTCGTTCAACTCCCCGGTGTGGTTCAACGTCGGCACCGCCCAGCCCCAGCAGGTCTCCGCCTGCTTCATCCTCTCCGTCGACGACTCCATGGAGTCGATCCTGGAGTGGTACAAGGAAGAGGGGATGATCTTCAAGGGCGGTTCCGGCGCGGGCCTGAACCTCTCGCGCATCCGCTCCTCCAAGGAACTGCTCTCCTCCGGCGGCAACGCCTCGGGCCCGGTCTCCTTCATGCGCGGCGCCGACGCCTCCGCCGGAACGATCAAGTCCGGCGGCGCCACCCGCCGCGCGGCCAAGATGGTCGTCCTGGACGTGGACCACCCCGACGTCGAGGCGTTCATCGAGACCAAGGTCAAGGAGGAGGAGAAGATCCGCGCCCTGCGCGACGCGGGCTTCGACATGGACCTGGGCGGCGACGACATCACCTCCGTCCAGTACCAGAACGCCAACAACTCCGTCCGCGTCAACGACGCCTTCATGAAGGCCGTCGAGAGCGGGTCGAAGTTCGGCCTGCGCGCCCGGATGACCGGCGAGGCCATCGAGGAGGTCGACGCCAAGGCGCTGTTCCGCAAGATGGCCGAGGCCGCCTGGGCCTGCGCCGACCCCGGCATCCAGTACGACGACACCATCAACCACTGGCACACCTCGCCGGAGAGCGGCCGCATCACCGCCTCCAACCCGTGCAGCGAGTACATGCACCTGGACAACTCCTCGTGCAACCTGGCCTCGCTGAACCTGATGAAGTTCCTGCGCGACGACGACGCCGGCAACCAGTCCTTCGACGCCGAGCGCTTCGCGAAGATCGTCGAGCTGGTCATCACCGCGATGGACATCTCCATCTGCTTCGCCGACTTCCCCACCGAGAAGATCGGCGAGACCACCCGCGCCTTCCGCCAGCTGGGCATCGGCTACGCCAACCTCGGCGCCCTGCTGATGGCCACCGGCCACGCCTACGACTCCGACGGCGGCCGGGCGCTGGCCGGTGCGATCACCTCCCTGATGACCGGCACCTCCTACCGCCGCTCCGCCGAACTGGCCTCAATCGTCGGCCCGTACGAGGGCTACGCCCGCAACGCCGACGCCCACCAGCGCGTCATGAGGCAGCACGCCGACGCCAACGCCGACGCCAAGCGCATGGACGACCTGGACACCCCGGTGTGGGCCGCGGCCACCGAGGCGTGGCAGGACGTGCTCCGGCTGGGCAAGAAGAACGGATTCCGCAACGCCCAGGCGTCCGTGCTGGCCCCCACCGGCACCATCGGCCTGATGATGGACTGCGACACCACCGGCATCGAGCCCGACCTGGCCCTGGTCAAGTTCAAGAAGCTGGTCGGCGGCGGCTCGATGCAGATCGTCAACAACACCGTGCCCAAGGCCCTCAAGCGGCTCGGCTACCAGCCCGAGCAGGTCGAGGCGATCGTCGAGCACATCGCCGAGCACGGCAACGTCATCGACGCCCCGGGGCTGCGCCACGAGCACTACGAGGTCTTCGACTGCGCCATGGGCGAGCGCTCCATCTCCCCGATGGGGCACGTGCGGATGATGGCCGCCGCCCAGCCGTTCCTGTCCGGCGCGATCTCCAAGACGGTCAACATGCCGGAGTCGGCCACCGTCGAGGAGGTCGAGGAGATCTACTTCGAGGGCTGGAAGCTCGGCCTGAAGGCGCTGGCGATCTACCGCGACAACTGCAAGGTCGGCCAGCCGCTCTCCGCCAAGAAGAAGGAGGGCAAGGGCGAGGCGCAGCCCGAGGCCGAGAAGGTCGTCGAGTACCGCCCGGTGCGCAGGCGCCTGCCCAAGGGCCGGCCCGGCATCACGACCTCCTTCACCGTCGGCGGCGCCGAGGGGTACATGACCGCCAACTCCTACCCGGACGACGGGCTGGGCGAGGTCTTCCTGAAGATGTCCAAGCAGGGCTCGACCCTCGCGGGCATGATGGACGCCTTCTCGATCGCCGTCTCGGTGGGCCTGCAGTACGGCGTGCCGCTGGAGACCTACGTCTCGAAGTTCACCAACATGCGCTTCGAGCCGGCCGGCATGACCGACGACCCGGACGTGCGGATGGCGCAGTCGATCGTCGACTACATCTTCCGCCGCCTGGCGCTGGACTTCCTGCCCTTCGAGACCCGCTCGGCCCTCGGCATCCACTCCGCCGAGGAGCGCCAGCGCCACCTGGAGACCGGTTCCTACGAGCCCGCCGACGACGAGCTGGACGTCGAGAGCCTGGCCCAGTCGGCCCCGCGCCAGGTGGAGCCGCCCAAGGCGGTGAGCAGCACCTCCGAGCCGCAGGCTCCGGTTCCGGCGCCGAAGGAGGCGCACAGCTCCACCGAACTGGTGGAGATGCAGCTCGGCCTCAACGCCGACGCGCCGCTGTGCTTCTCCTGCGGCACCAAGATGCGCCGCGCGGGCAGCTGCTACCTGTGTGAGGGCTGCGGCTCCACCAGCGGCTGCAGCTGACCCGCGGTGCGGTGGCGGGCTCCCGCCGCCGTGCCGGGGGACGACCGGAGGGCGCCGACCGAAGCGGTCGGCGCCCTCCGCGCCGTCCGGCGCCGGAAACCGCGTGGGCCGCCGCGCGGTGGGCCGGGCCGTCAGACGGGGGCGCCGCCCATCAGGCGGGTGAACGACTCCGGGTCGGCGTCGAACCCGCGCAGGTGCTCGCGGAACTCCCAGGCGCCCGTGCCGTTGCGGGTGAACTCCGCGACGGTGGCGGCCGTCGCCCCGGACACGCCGGAGAAGTCGTGCTCGGCCAGCTCGACGTAGCCCTCCCTGATCCGCACACCGGTGCGCGCTATGTCGCCGAACGTCCGGCGGCCGCTGTGCTGCTGGACCGCCACGCCCACGACCACCCGGGCGTAGGAGGAGGCCAGCCGGCCCAGCTCCAGGGTCATGACCTCGTCGTAGCCGAGACCCAGGCCGGTCCGGCTGTCCCTGCTGAGGCTGATGGTGCCGTCGGGCGAGCGGCTGTCGAAGTGCACGACGTACGCGGGCTCGCCGTGCGGGTCGTCCGCGGTGTAGGTCGCGGCGATGATGTCGAGGTCGTGGGGCGAGGACTCGGAGGGGCTGGGATCCCACCTGACCGCCACCTCGACCTTCTCCACCCCCTTGTTGGGACTGCTCACCAGGCTCCCCTTCCTAGGAACTGAGCTGCTGCGGGACACGGCCGCTCCCGGCCCGGGGGCCGGCGCGGTGCGACCGCCATGACAGCACATCAACTCTCCTGCCTACCAGGCGGTTTGTCCACGGCGCCCGGCGGCCGCGGAGGTGGTCGAACGCGGATCCGGGCCCCTCGCGCCGGCCGCCCCCGCCTGTGGCAAGCCATGCGATCAGTCACCGATATGGCCGTACGATGGCGCGGTGCTGGTCAAGTGGATGCGCTGCACGGTGGTGGACCGACGAGGCTTCGAGCGGGGGCAGCGGAAGTGGGCCGGCCTGCTCGGCGAGCCGGGCTTCCGCGCGCAGGGCGGCGGCTGGAGCCGTTCCCGGCCGGGCGTGGCGCACCTCTTCGGCTTCTGGGAGAGCCGGGCCTTCTACGACTCGTTCATGGCGCGCTCCCACGACCGGTTGGCGGCCTCGCAGAACGGCACCTACAAGGACGCCCAGGTCCGGCTCTTCGAGTACCGCTTCGATGTGAAGGTGGGTTTCCGTCCGCAGTTCACGGACGCGGACCTGCTGCGCGTCGCCCACTGCCGGGTGCGCCGCGACCGGATCGAGCACTACACCCTGATGCAGGAGAAGGTGTGGAACCCGGCGATGGCCGGGTCGCCCGGGATGCTGCGGGGGGTCTTCGCACAGGCGCAGGCCGAGGACGAGTTCCTGGTGCTGTCGATGTGGGACTCGGCGGCGGAGCACGGCAAGTACCGCACGGAGCGGATCGAGCGGCTGGCGCTCCGTGCCCAGCTGGGGGCGGACGTCACGGCGGTCGGCGGGGACGTGATCGACCTCGAGCCGTCCTGGACGGTCTGACGCCGGTATCGGCGCCGGTGCCGGTTGCCGCCGGTGCGGGAGCCGTGGCCGGGCTTGCGGTTGGGCTGTGGAGCCTCCGCGTGCTTAGGGTGGGTGCATGGCACGACCCCGGCGCATCGTCCTGGTCCGGCACGGCGAGTCGGAGGGAAACTTCGACGACTCGGTCTACGAGCGGGTGCCCGACCACGCCCTGAGCCTCACCGAGCGCGGATTCCGGCAGGCCGAGGCGGCGGGGGAGCGGTTGCGGGCCCTCTTCGGCGACGAGCGGATCTCGGCCTACGTCTCGCCGTACCGCCGCACCCACCAGACCTTCCGCGCACTGCGTCTGGACCCGACGCGGGTGCGGATGCGCGAGGAGCCCCGGCTGCGCGAGCAGGACTGGGGCAACTGGCAGGACCGCGAGGACGTACGGCGGCAGAAGGCGGCGCGCGACGCGTACGGGCACTTCTTCTACCGCTTCGCGCAGGGCGAGTCGGGCGCGGACGTCTACGACCGGGTCGGGGCCTTCCTGGAGAGCCTGTGGCGCAGTTTCGAGTCCCCCGACCACCCGCCGAACGTGCTGCTGGTGACGCACGGGCTGACCATGCGGCTGTTCTGCATGAGGTGGCTGCACTGGACGGTCGCGGAGTTCGAGTCGCTGTCCAATCCGGGCAACGGGGAGATGCGGGCCCTGGAGCTGGGAACGGACGGGCGCTACCACCTGGACCGGCCGTTCGAGCGCTGGTGCACCCCCGAGTCGTACGCGGGGCCCTACGAGGGGGAGTCCGGGGAGACGTACGGGATGTCCGGGGTGCGCGGGCGCCCCGGAAGGCTCCGGTGAGGCGCCGGCGGTGCGCCCGGCACGCGCCGGCCCTTCCGGCGCGTGCCGGGCGGGCTCCTCGCCGTCCCCTTGTCACCGCTCTGTCACAGAGCGGCGCCCGGGGCACGGGTGTGCGCCGGAGGCGCACTACGGTGGCGCCCGAGTCGCCGCGTTGATCACCGCAAGCCGGTAGGGGGAACGCGCGGTGAGGGGAGGGGAAGCCCATGTCCGATCAGCCGTCCGGCGCGCCCGCGGCGAACGAGGTGGACGACACCCCGCCGAAGGACGCCGTCCGAGAGGAGGACGGGCGCGGTGACACCCGGCGGGAGGAGACCGCCCCCGGCGGCGCCGAGCCGGCGGAGAAGCCCGTCCGGAAAGCGGGGGAGCCCGCCCACGAGCCGGGGAGACCCACCGTCCCCGGCGGGCGGCGATCCGGCGCGGTCCACGGCACGACCCACGGGGCGTCCTCCTGGGCCGTGTACGAGCCACCGCCCCCGCCCGCCTGGGTGACGGCCGCGAGGCCGGAGGAGCCCGGGCCGATCGGCACAGCCGCACTCTGGGCGGTGCTGGCCACCGGGGTGCTCGCCGGGCTGCTGCTCGGTGACGGGCTGGGCCTCAACGTGCTGCTGGCCGCCGCGCCGGCCGCCCTCGCCGCGTACCTCACCGGACGGGCCGCGGGGCGCGGTGTGCGCCCGTGGTCGCTGGTGTGGGCCGCCGGCGGGGCGGCGCTGCTGCTGGTGCCCGCGCTGCGGGACGCGGGGTGGCCGACCTTCCTGGCGCTGGCGGCGGCCCTCGCGTCGGGGTCGCTGGCACTGCACGGCACGCGCACCTGGCGAGGGACGCTGATCGGCTGCGTCGGCGTGCTCGGCGAGGTCCTGCCGGGCGCCCTCTGGGCCTGGCGCGGGCTGCGCGAGCGGGCGGACGGATCGCGCGACCGCTGGTGGCCCGCCGTCCGGACGGCCGGCGTCGCGGCCGGGCTGCTGGCCGTCTTCGGCGCGCTGTTCGCAGGTGCGGACGCGGCCTTCGCGGATCTGCTGGCCGGGCTGGTGCCCGAGGTGTCGGTGTCGGACGGACCGGTGCACGCCATCCTGTCCGTCCTGGGGCTGGCGGCCGCACTGGGAGCGGCCCGCACCGCCGCGGCCCCCTGGCGCTGGGACCGCGTCGAGGGCGGCCGGGGGCGGCCCCGGGGACGCGTGGAATGGGCGCTTCCCCTGATCGTGCTGAACGCGCTGTTCGCCGTCTTCATCGCCATCCAGCTCGCGGTCCTCTTCGGCGGCTACGACAAGGTCCTCGAGGAGACCGGGCTGACCTACTCGGAGTACGCCCGCCAGGGCTTCTGGCAGCTGCTGACCGTCACCCTCCTGACCCTCGCAGTGATCGCGCTGGCCCTGCGCTGGGCGCCGCGCGGCGCGGCCCGCGACCGTACGCTGGTCCGCGCCGTCCTGGGCGTCCTGTGTGCGCTGACCCTCGTCGTGGTGCTCTCGGCCCTGCGCCGGATGGAGCTGTACGTCGACGCGTACGGCCTGACCAGGCTGAGGGTGTCCGTGGCCGGGGCCGAGCTGTGGCTCGGCGTCGTCATCGTCCTGATCATGGCGGCCGGGGTGTTCGGCGGGCGCCGGCTGCCGCGCGCGGTGGTGGCGAGCGCGGCGGGCGCCGTGCTGTGCTTCGGACTGGTCTCGCCGGACGCCCTGGTGGCCGAGCAGAACGTGCGGCGCTTCGAACGCACCGGGCAGATCGATCTGGCGTATCTGAGAGGGCTCTCCGCGGACGCCGTACCGGCCCTCGACGCCCTGCCCGAACCCCAGCGCTCCTGTGCCCTGCAGGACATCGCCGACGACGTCCTCGGCGCCGACAAACCCTGGTACGCGACCAGTTACGGCGAGGTACGGGCCCGCACCGTGCTCACCGAACGTCCCGCCGACCGGATCGCTCTGCCCTGCGGGCGACTGGACCGGGAGGGGCGGCTCCCGGAGTCCCGCTGAACAGTGCCGGGCCGGGCCGGCAGGAGACGGGGACGGCAGGAGACGGGGACGGCAGGCGGGAGACCTCCCGGACCCGGGGGACACCCTCCGGAAGGTGGGGCGTACCCTGGCTGACGCCATGCCGTACGAGCCTCCCACCCACCGCGTCGAACGTTCCCTGCGGGCCACCACGGGAGCGAGGGTCGTCGCCGGGATCGACGAGGTCGGCCGGGGCGCCTGGGCGGGGCCCGTCACCGTCTGCGCGGCGGTCACAGGGCTGCGCAGGCCGCCCGACGGGCTGACGGACTCCAAACTCATCGGGCCCGCCCGCCGCGCCGAACTCGCCGGGCGGCTCACCGACTGGGTGACCGCCCACGCGCTCGGGCACTCCTCCCCGGAGGAGATCGACGAGCTGGGCATGACGGCCGCCCTCCGGCTCGCCGCCGTACGCGCGCTGGAGGCGCTGCCGGTCCGTCCCGACGCGGTGATCCTCGACGGCAGGCACGACTATCTGGGAGCGCCCTGGCGGGTCCGCACGGTGGTCAAGGGCGACCGGTCGTGTGTCCCGGTCGCCGCGGCGTCCGTGATCGCCAAGGTGTACCGGGATGCCCGTATGGCCGAACTGGGCGCCGATCACGCCGAGTTCGGCTTCGACCGCAACGCCGGTTATCCCTCGCCCGTTCACCGTGCGGCCCTCGAGGAGCTGGGGCCCACGCCCCACCACCGGCTGTCGTGGTCGTATCTGGACGCACTGCCGCGCTGGCGGCACCTGAAACGGGCGCGTGCCGAGCGGACCGAGCAGATCGGCCTCTTCTGAGTCGAAACCGAATCTTTTTCCGAACCCGCCGGCGCGTCCGGCGCCGGCGTTTGATAGACAACACCCCATGCCGCACAGCTCCGAGGAGCCCAAGATCCACCCGAATGTCCCCGGCCCCCGCAACATGACGGACACCGCCCGGGCCCCACAGGTTCCCCGCCCTTCCGCACCCGTTCCCGGTCCCCGGCCCGGTCCTCGGCCGACTCCGCAGCGGGCGGACCGCAGCCGTCCCGTTCCCGGCAGGCCGGCGCCGGCGCGTAGCGCCGGGCCCTCACGACCCGCGGCGGAGGCGGCGGGCGCGAAGGCGGCCCCGGCCCCGGGGAAGGCCGCACCGCAGATCCAGCTCGTCGAGGCCACCGACGCCACGGCGGTCGAGGTCGCGGACGAGACCGTCGACAGGCTGCTCGACGAGGGCCGCTCGCCCGCCGAGGTCCTGGTGTTCACCACCGGTGAGCAGCACCCCTGGGCGCAGCACGAGCTCACCTTCGGCGAGGAGGCCTACTGGCGCCAACAGGCCGAGGGCGACGACGTCTTCTACGCCCACGCGTCGGCCGCGGAACGCACCACCGGCCGCCCGGTCGTCGTGCTCGCGGTCAACGGCGGGACGGACGAGCAGGCTGCCCGGGCACTGCCCGCCGCCCTGGCCAGGACGGGGTCGCGACTGATCGTCTGCGGCGATCCGAGCCGGCTGCGCACCCTGCTCTGAACCGGCGCTCCGGCCCGCGGGCCCGCCACCCGGCGGGTCAGCGGGCCGTCGTACCCCGCCGCGTCCCGGAGCGCCCCGGAGCCCTCTTTCCGGGGCCGCTTCCTTGCGGGCCGCTTTTCTCCAGCGCCCCGTCCTCCCGGCCCCCGCTTTCCGGCCGCGTGTCCCAGGCGGCGGGGCCGCCGACATACGGCCGTCGTCCGCCGCGGTCCTCGCCGAGCACCTGCCAGCCGGTACGGGTCACGGTGATGTACGCCCCGCACCGCAGGCCGTGCAGTATGCAGGCGTCGCGCAGTCCCCACATCCACGCGCCGTCCTCGTCGCTCCAGCCCGGGTCGTCCTCACGGCAGCACAGCAGGACCGCCGTCCGCGAGGGCCTGCGGCGGCGAAGGTCGTGCGGGACGATCCTGCGCATCTGGGACAGCAGGACGTTACGGCACTCCCAGCCGTCCGGAGTGGAGTTGGCCCGCGAGAACGACGCGCTGGCGATGATCCGTTCGTCCGGGCCGAGCACCGCGACGACGGAGGTGGCCGGCCCGGGCCGGTGGCGGGTGTGCAGCCCGGCCACCAGTTCGCGCGGGCTGCGCAGCAGAGGGATCCCGGCGGCTGCCCACTCGGCGGGTTCGAGAACGCGTCCGGCGTGGGACGGGGTCTCGGCGGGCGGCGGTGAGACGAAGCCGACGGTCATGGTCCTCCCTCCGTGGCACCGAACCAATTCTCACGGGTGAACACGGCTGCGGCAATGGAGTACCGAGTCGCCCTGATCACGCCGGGCTCCTCCGCGGTGGACCGGCGGGCGGACCGCGGCTCAACCCCGCACGGCCAGCACCAGCGGCATCACCCCCTGGGCCCCGGCCCGGCGCAGCAGCCGCGCGGCCACGGCCAGGGTCCAGCCGGTCTCCGTGACGTCGTCCACCAGCAGCACCGGGCCGCCGGCCGCCGCGACCGCATCCGCCAGCGGCCCGGGCACTGTCAGCGCACCGTGCAGGGCCCGCAGCCGCTGCGCGCTGTTGCTGCGCGGGATACGGGTCTCCGACGTCCTGTCGGCGTATTCCACGGTGCCCAGCAGCGGTATCCGGCCGACCGCCGCGATCCGCTCCCCGAGGGACCTGATCAGCTGTGGCCGGGTCCGCGAGTCGACCGTCACCACCCCCACCGGGCGGGCCGGCGCGTCTTCCTCCCCCGAGGCCCAGCCGCCCGGCCCCCGCGCCCAGTCGGCGAGTACGGAGACCACGGCGCCGGCCACGTCGTCGGGCACCGGTCCGTCCTGCGAGGGCGGCTCCAGCAACGGGCGCAGACGGTTGCCCCATCCGATGTCGGACAGCCGGCCCAGCGCCCTGCCGGGGGCCGCCTGTTCGCCCGGAGGGATGCGGCCCTTGAGATCCAGGCCGATCGCGGGAAGTCCCGTCGGCCACATCCTGCGGGGCTCCACCTCCACGCCGGGGCGCCCCAGTTCCCCCCTGGCGGCCTCCAGCGCCGCCGGATCGACGTCGGTGCCGAACCGGGGGCCCGCGCAGTTGTCGCACCGCCCGCAGGGCACCGCCTCCGCGTCGTCCAGCTGCCGTCGCAGGAACTCCATCCGGCACCCGGAGGTGGCGGCGTACTCCTTCATCGCGCGCTGCTCGGCCTCCCGCTGCCGCGCCACCCAGGCGTACCGCTCGGTGTCGTAGGACCAGGGCTCGCCCGTGGAGATCCAGCCGCCGCGCACCCGCCGCACCGCCCCGTCCACGTCGAGCACCTTGAGCATCATCTCCAGCCGCGAGCGGCGCAGTTCCACCAGTGGCTCCAGAGCGGGCAGTGACAGCGGCCGCCCGGCCGACGCCAGCACGTCCAGGGTGCGGCGCACCTGCTCCTCGGGAGGAAAGGCCAGGGAGGCGAAGTACCGCCAGATCGCCTCGTCCTCCGGGCCGGGCAGCAGCAGCACCTCGGCGTGCTCCACCCCGCGCCCGGCCCGGCCCACCTGCTGGTAGTAGGCGATGGGGGAGGAGGGGGAGCCGAGATGGACGACGAAGCCCAGATCCGGTTTGTCGAAGCCCATGCCCAGCGCGGAGGTGGCCACCAGTGCCTTGACCCTGTTGCCCAGCAGGTCCGCCTCGGCCGCCTCCCGGTCGGCGTTCTCCGTCCGCCCGGTGTAGGAGGCGACGGTGTGCCCCCGCTGCCGCAGGAACGCCGCCACCTCCTCGGCGGCCGAGACCGTCAGCGTGTAGACGATGCCGGAGCCCGGCAGTTTGTGGAGGTGGCCGTCGAGCCAGGCCAGCCGGTGTGCCGCGTCCGGCAGGCGCAGCACCCCCAGGCTGAGGCTCTCCCGGTCCAGCGGGCCGCGCAGCACCAGCGCGTCCGTCCCCCTCCCGCCGGTGCCCAGCTGCTCCGCCACGTCGGCCGTCACCCGGGCGTTGGCCGTCGCGGTGGTGGCCAGCACCGGCACGCCCGGGGGGAGCTCGGCGAGCATCGTCCGCAGCCGCCGGTAGTCGGGCCGGAAGTCGTGGCCCCAGTCGGAGATGCAGTGTGCCTCGTCGACCACCAGCAGTCCGGTCGTGGCGGCCAGCTTCGGCAGGACCTGATCGCGGAAGTCGGGGTTGTTCAGGCGTTCCGGACTGACGAGCAGCACATCCAGCTCGCCCGCGGCCACCTCGGCGTGGACCGTCTCCCACTCCTCGGTGTTCGCGGAGTTGATCGTCCGGGCGCGTACGCCCGCCCGTTCCGCGGCCTCGACCTGGTTGCGCATCAGCGCCAGGAGCGGGGAGACGATCACCGTCGGCCCCTCGCCGCGCTCGCGCAGCAGCGCGGTCGCCACGAAGTACACCGCCGACTTGCCCCAGCCCGTGCGCTGCACCACCAAGGTCCGCCGGCGCTCCACCACCAGAGCCTCGACGGCTCGCCACTGGTCGGTGCGCAGCCTCGCCGTACCGGTGGTGTCGCCGGTGAGGCGGGCCAGTACGGCGTCGGCCGCGGCGCGCAGATTCTCCTCGCTCATGCGTCCATGCAACCCGATGACACCGACACCGCGCGAACCGCCTGTGGACAACCAGGCGCCCGTACAGCCGATGTGATCACCAGGATATCGGCGCATATGCCCATTGAGGCCGCCTGTGGACGGAGCCGCACGCCGCCCCTTCCGTCCGCGTCACTGTCGGGGCATGACACAGCACAGCGAATCCACCCGGCAGCCGTCCGCCACCGCCCAGGTCACCCTGCGCGGTCCGGCCGAGCTGGTCGACTCCCTTCCCTACCTGCTCGGCTACCACCCCGACGACTCCGTGGTCCTGGTCGGTCTCCACGGCCCGAGCGGCCGTTTCGGCGGCAGGCTCCGCGTGGGCATTCCCGCCGGGGAGGGGGAATGGCCCGAGCTGGCCGAACAGCTCGCCGACTGCCTGCGCGGCAGCGGCGTCCCGCGGGGCGACCGCCCCGATGCGGCGCTCGTCTTCCTGTGCCAGGATCCGGCCGGCGGCGAGAGCGGCCGGGCCGTCATGGAACGGCTCCGGCCTCTCGCCCAGCGGCTGCGGACCGCCTGCGGGGCGCTGGACATGCCGGTGTACGAGGCGCTGTGCGTCTCCGGTGGCCGCTACTGGTCCTACTGCTGCCCCGACGCCAGGTGCTGTCCCGCCGAGGGCGCGCCCCTGGGCATCCCCGGCACCTCGGCCATCGCGGCCGCGGCCGCGTACGCCGGGCTGCGGGTGGAAGGAACCCTGAAGGAGATGACGGCCAGGCTCGTGCCGCTGGGGCCGCCGACCGCCGGGCCGCAGGAGCAGGCCCTCGACATCGCGGGCGCGGCCCTGGTGCCCCGGATGCTGGGTGAGGCCGAGCGCGAGACGGTGCGTGCCGAGACCCTGGCGCTCGCCGGGCGGCTGCTCGAGCGCTACCGGAACGCGCCGGCGGCGGCCCGGAAGGAGGGCGCGGCCGGGGGCGACGCCCGGGACGACCGCCTCCTGACCCATGAGGAGGCCGCCACCGTGATTCTCGGTCTCCAGGACCGGACCGCCCGGGACTGGGCCGCGGAGTGGATGGAGGGTGAGGACGCCGTTCCCGCGCTGCGGCTGTGGAGGGCGCTGGCCAGGCGGTGCGTCGGGGCCTACACCGAGCACGCCGCGGCACCGCTCACCCTTGCCGGATGGGTCGCCTGGTCCGGTGGGGACGAGCCGGGCGCGCGTGTCGCGCTGGGCCGGGCGCTGGATCTGGACCCGGGATACGTCTTCGCGCGGTTGCTCCACGGCGCGTGCAACAACGGACTCGACCCCGAACCACTGAGGCAGTGCCTGCGGAGGCAGCGGGCCGCGCGCGGTCTCGGCACCTCGGCGGTCCAAGGCTGACAGGGGAGCGGCGCGAGCCTCTGTTTATCGTCAGGCAGACGACTATGATCACGTCATGCCCTACGACCCGTCGGCCTTCCCTCCCTTCGCCGTCACCGTCGATCTGGTCGTGCTCACCGTGCGAAGGCATGCCCTGTGCGCGCTGGTCGTACGCCGGGGCGAGTCCCCTTACCAGGGACGGTGGGCGCTGCCCGGAGGATTCGTGCGCATCGACGAGGATCTCGGCGCCGCGGCCGCCCGCGAGCTCACCGAGGAGACCGGGCTGCACGTCCAGGGGCCGGACGACCGGCACACCGGCGCCCATCTCGAACAGCTCGCCACCTATGGCGATCCGGGACGGGATCCGCGGATGCGAGTGGTCAGCGTCGCCCATCTGGTGCTGGCCCCCGATCTGCCCACCCCCACGGCCGGCGGCGACGCCGACAGTGTCCGCTGGGCGTCGGTGGACACCCTGCTGCCTCCCGGGCAGCCTTCCGGGAACGGCCCGGACCGAAGCGGCGGACAGCCCGCTCTGCTGGCCTTCGACCATTCCAGGATCCTCGCGGACGGAGTGGAACGGGCGCGGTCGAAGATCGAGTACTCCTCGCTCGCCACCGCCTTCTGCCCGCCGGAGTTCACCGTGGGAGAACTGCGACGGGTCTACGAAGCGGTGTGGGGCGTCGCACTCGACCCGAGGAACTTCCACCGCAAGGTCACCGGCACTCCGGGCTTCCTGGTGCCCACAGGCGGTACGACGACCCGTCAGGGTGGTCGGCCCGCACAGTTGTTCCGGGCCGGTGGCGCCACGGTGCTGAATCCACCGATGCTGCGCCCGGAGGTCTGAGGGGAGGAGGGGGCGAACCCTCGCCTCCTCCGGGGCGGTGCCCGGCCCGCGGACCGGCCCACCGGGGAGCAGGCGCGGCTCTCACCAGCGGATCCGGGGCCCTCGGCGATACCGCTTCGCCACAGGCCGCCCCGTCTGCCGCATATGCCCGGTCGGAAGACCGTTTCTTTCCGATAAGGCGTCAATCACGGGGAGACCACTGATCACCCTTTCGTGTGCTTTTCACCAAAGCCCTCAAGGCCGTCCGGAGCACCGCCGACAAAGGATGCGTGACTACCCTTGCGCACACCATGATGACCTCGGCTCGCTCCGCCGACTCCGGCCTCACGGGTTCGGGCGAGCCGGACCGTTACGCCTACGCAGAGTCGACCGGCGCGACCCGTACCACCACCGTCCCCGCGTGGGACGGCGGTGAAGCGGACATGGCCCGGGCCGGACGACGTGCCGCCGGAAACCGGGGGCGCGGACTGCACGGCCAACTCGTACAGCAACTCGGGCAGATGATCGTCTCCGGAGACCTCGGGGCCGACCGTCCCCTCGTGCCGGAGGAGATCGGCCAGCGCTTCGAGGTGTCGCGCACCGTCGTCCGCGAGTCGCTCCGGGTTCTCGAGGCCAAGGGCCTGGTCAGTGCCCGCCCCAATGTCGGGACACGGGTCCGTCCGGTCAGCGACTGGAACCTCCTCGACCCCGACATCATCGAGTGGCGTGCCTTCGGCCCGCAGCGTGACGACCAGCGCCGCGAGCTGTGCGAGCTGCGCTGGGCCATCGAGCCGCTGGCCGCCCGCCTCGCCGCGGACCACAGCCGGGACGAGGTGCAGCAGCGCCTCGCGGACATGGTCGAGATCATGGGCCACACGCTCGCCCAGGGCGACAGCCTGACCTTCTCCCGGGCCGACGCCGAGTTCCACGCCCTGCTTCTGCAGGCCGCCGGCAACAGGATGCTGGAGCACCTCTCGGGCATCGTCGGCGCGGCCCTCCAGGTCTCCGGGGCGCCCGCCGCCGGATGTGAGCGCCCCACCGAGGCGTCGCTGGCGCACCACCGCAGGATCGCCGACGCCGTCGCCTCCGGTGAGGCGGCCGCCGCGGAGAACGCGATGCGCCAGTTGCTCGCGGTCTCCTCCGAGGCGGCCGTCCCCGCGGCGCCCGGCGCGCCCGCTCCGGCCGCGGGCGCCCCCGCCGAGCAGTCCGAGGCCCAGGCGGCTCCGGCGGGTGGAGCCGCCGATCATGTGGTGCCGGCGCCCCGCGAACACTGACGTCCGGTACCGGCCGCACCCGCACGGTGTCGCCGGATCCCGCGGCGCGGGATCCGGCGACGTCTCCTTGCGGCCGGCTCGCCCGCGCCCGCGGTGCCGGCCGCCCCGGGGCACGGTCCGGCCATAAGTCGCCGTATGGGTGCTTCCGTCCTTCTATGTCGTGTGACCCGGGACACTCCGGCTGGGCGTAACACTTCGCGTGGCAGCACGATGACTCAAGAGGTGGCAGCTACCGGGGGAATACGGACGCCGTGTCCGGCGCTGTAGTTCCTCCGTCGCTCCACCCGAGCCGCCGGTCATCCCCGCCGGGGCTTGCAGGTCCCGGATCCCTTCGTGGGCGGGGCCGAAGCCGTTTCCATCGTTCCGAGAGGTTGTTCGTGTCGGCCAGCACATCCCGTACGCTCCCTGCGGAGATCGCCGAGTCCGCGTCTGTGATGGCGCTCATTGAGCGGGGAAAGGCCGAGGGGCAGATCGCCGGCGACGATGTGCGTCGGGCCTTCGAGGCCGACCAGATTCCGCCGACCCAGTGGAAGAACGTCCTGCGCAGTCTCAACCAGATCCTCGACGAGGAGGGTGTGACGCTGATGGTGAGCGCCGCGGAGGCCCCCAAGCGCACCCGGAAGAGCGTCGCAGCGAAGGCCCCGGCCAAGCGCACCGCGACCAAGACGGTCGCCGCGAAGAAGACCACCGCCAGGAAGGCAGCCCCGGCCGCCGCTCCCGATGACCCCGCCGAGGACGCGGAGGGGGCCGCCGAGGAGGCCGCGGCGAAGCCGGCCAGGAAGGCGCCGGCGAAGAAGGCCGCCGCCAAGAAGACCGCGGCCAAGAAGGCGCCCGCCAAGAAGACCGCGGCGAAGAAGACCGCCGCGAAGAAGTCGGACGTCGACGAGCTGCTCGAAGGCGACGAGGACGTCATCGACGAGCCCCCGGTCAAGGGCGGCAAGGCCGAGGACCCCGCGGCGGAGCCCAAGAACGAGAACGAGGGCTTCGTCCTGTCCGACGAGGACGAGGACGACGCCCCCGCGCAGCAGGTCGCCGCCGCGGGCGCCACCGCCGACCCGGTCAAGGACTACCTCAAGCAGATCGGCAAGGTCCCCCTGCTCAACGCCGAGCAGGAGGTCGAGCTGGCCAAGCGCATCGAGGCCGGTCTCTTCGCCGAGGACAAGCTCGCCAACAGCGACAAGATCGCCCCCAAGCTCAAGCGCGAGCTGGAGATCATCGCCGAGGACGGCCGCCGGGCCAAGAACCACCTGCTGGAGGCCAACCTCCGTCTGGTGGTCTCGCTGGCCAAGCGCTACACCGGCCGGGGCATGCTCTTCCTGGACCTGATCCAGGAGGGCAACCTGGGTCTGATCCGCGCGGTGGAGAAGTTCGACTACACCAAGGGCTACAAGTTCTCGACCTACGCGACCTGGTGGATCCGCCAGGCCATCACCCGGGCCATGGCCGACCAGGCGCGCACCATCCGCATCCCGGTGCACATGGTCGAGGTGATCAACAAGCTCGCGCGCGTCCAGCGCCAGATGCTCCAGGACCTGGGCCGCGAGCCCACTCCGGAGGAGCTGGCCAAGGAGCTCGACATGACCCCGGAGAAGGTCGTCGAGGTCCAGAAGTACGGTCGCGAGCCGATCTCCCTGCACACCCCGCTGGGGGAGGACGGCGACAGCGAGTTCGGCGACCTCATCGAGGACTCCGAGGCGGTCGTCCCGGCCGACGCGGTCAGCTTCACGCTCCTGCAGGAGCAGCTCCACTCCGTGCTCGACACGCTCAGCGAGCGTGAGGCCGGCGTGGTCTCGATGCGCTTCGGTCTCACCGACGGCCAGCCCAAGACACTGGACGAGATCGGCAAGGTCTACGGCGTGACCCGCGAGCGGATCCGCCAGATCGAGTCCAAGACGATGTCGAAGCTGCGCCACCCCTCCCGTTCGCAGGTCCTGCGGGACTACCTCGACTGACCCGTCCACCGGGCTCGTCCGCGCATGCCGGAGGGCCGGAACCCCGCCGCGGGGTTCCGGCCCTCCGGCATGCGCTGCTCGCGGGTGCGGACGGTCCTCCGGATGCGGAAGTCGCCCGCATGGCTCACTCTGGGGTGAGGCGGGGCGATCGTAGGTCCGAGGAGGCCCCCGTGCGTCCGTTTCCCGGCGTGCGGGAGTCTTCGGGACCTACGGTCCCGCCGCCCGTTCGCCGTGCCCGCTCGTGCCCGGGCACGGCAAACGGGCGGCCACCCGTGAGGGGGTGACCGCCCGTGCGTCCGGCCCTGGGCCGGTCCGAGCTCGTCGGATGGGGACGCGTTTGCCGCCGTTCGGCAGATCAGTGCTCGCCGTCACCCGCCGTCGCGGGGGTGGCGTTGAGCCGCTCGGTCTCGTCCTGTATCTCCGCAGCGATCTTCTTGAGTTCCGGCTCGAACTTGCGGCCGTGGTGGGCGCAGAACAGCAGCTCTCCACCGCTGACGAGCACAACACGCAGGTATGCCTGGGCGCCGCAGCGGTCGCAGCGGTCAGCGGCCGTCAGCGGGCTCGCGGGGGTCAGAACAGTAGTCACGTCGCCTCTTCTCTAGCTCGACGAGCTGTCGTACCAGGGTCAACATCCAACCAGGCCGAAAACGTTCCCGCTCGTGGCTTTTCCTCGAAAATCTCTGTGTGAGGTGGCTGACATGTTGCCGGTTGGCGGCGAATGAGCCGATTACAGAGATGTGTTGATCTTTGTCGTCTTCGTGTCGTGTGTTCGGTTGTCTCCTCCGGCGCCGGTCTCGCCGGTGTCGTTCCAGAGGACGTGCCCGGAGCCTAGATGGTTCATGCCCGGAAGGGAACGTGATGTACACGTCACCCGGACGAGTTATCGAACGCTTGGTCGACGCTGGTCTAGCATGGGCCTTCTCCTGGGTGGCTTCACCTTGGCTCTCCATGGCCTCGGTACCCTCTGACCCGCAAGACAGCCATCCCCAGCGAAATTCAGCGAGGAGCGAACCGCGTGACCGCCGAGACTCCCCTGGCCTCCGGCAGGGGAAACCCCATGCCGTCCACCGCCCTGCTCACGGGCGCGGACCGTGACGGTTCCAACTACACCGCGCGGCACCTGCTCGTCCTCGAGGGGCTGGAGGCGGTGCGCAAGCGGCCCGGCATGTACATCGGCTCCACCGACAGCCGCGGTCTGATGCACTGCCTCTGGGAGATCATCGACAACTCGGTCGACGAGGCCCTCGGAGGGCACTGCGACCACATCGAGGTGATCCTCCGGGAGGACGGCTCCGTCGAGGTGCAGGACAACGGCCGCGGCATCCCCGTCGACGTCGAGCCCAAGACGGGACTGTCGGGTGTCGAGGTCGTGATGACCAAGCTGCACGCCGGCGGAAAGTTCGGAGGCGGCTCCTACGCGGCCTCCGGCGGCCTGCACGGTGTCGGCGCGTCCGTCGTCAACGCCCTGTCCGCCCGCCTCGACGTCGAGGTCGACCGTGACGGCCGCACGCACTCCGTCAGCTTCCGGCGCGGTGTCCCGGGCATCTTCACCGAGTCCGGCCCGGACGCCCCCTTCGACCCGGCGAGCGGACTGCGCAAGGGCAGGAAGATCCCCAAGACCCGCACCGGCACCCGCGTGCGGTACTGGGCGGACCGGCAGATCTTCCTCAAGGACGCCCGGCTCTCCCTGGAGAACCTGCACGCACGTGCCCGCCAGACCGCCTTCCTGGTGCCCGGCCTGACGATCGTCGTCCGCGACGAGCGCGGGATCGACGGCGCACCGCCCGTGAAGGAGGTCTTCCACTACGACGGCGGCATCAGCGAGTTCTGCGAGTACCTCGCCCCGGACCGGCCGCTGTGCGACGTGCTGCGGCTGACGGGCCAGGGCACCTTCAAGGAGACCGTCCCCGTCCTGGACGAGCGCGGCCACATGATCCCCACCGAGGTCACCCGCGAGCTGGGCGTGGACGTCGCGCTGCGCTGGGGGACGGGGTACGACACCACCGTCAGGTCGTTCGTCAACATCATCGCCACCCCCAAGGGCGGCACCCACGTCGCCGGTTTCGAGCGTGCCGTCACCCGCACGGTGAACGAGGTGCTGCGCTCCGCCAAGCTGCTGCGCGTCGCCGAGGACGACATCGTCAAGGACGACGCCCTGGAGGGCATGACGGCGGTCGTCACCGTACGGCTGGCCGAGCCGCAGTTCGAGGGGCAGACCAAGGAGGTGCTGGGCACCTCGGCCGCCTCCCGGATCGTCGCCCAGGTGGTCTCCAAGGAGCTCAAGGCGTTCCTGACCTCCACCAAGCGCGACGCCAGGCAGCAGGCCCGCTCGGTGCTGGAGAAGGCCGTGGCCGCGGCCCGCACCCGTATCGCCGCCCGCCAGCACAAGGAGGCCCAGCGCCGCAAGACCGCGCTGGAGTCCTCCGCCCTGCCGGCCAAGCTCGCCGACTGCCGCAGCGACGACGTCGAGCGCAGCGAGCTGTTCATCGTCGAGGGCGACTCGGCGCTGGGCACCGCCAAGCTCGCCCGGAACTCCGAGTTCCAGGCGCTGCTGCCGATCCGCGGCAAGATCCTCAACGTCCAGAAGTCGTCCGTCTCCGACATGCTGAAGAACGCCGAGTGCGGCGCGATCATCCAGGTCATAGGGGCGGGCTCGGGCCGGACGTTCGACATCGACCAGGCCCGCTACGGCAAGGTCATCTTCCTGGCCGACGCCGATGTCGACGGCGCGCACATCCGCTGCCTGCTGCTGACGCTCTTCCAGCGATACATGAGGCCGATGGTCGAGCAGGGCCGGGTCTTCTCGGCGGTGCCGCCGCTGCACCGGATCGAGCTGATCAACCCCCGGCGGGGGCAGGCGAAGTACATCTACACCTACTCCGACAACGAGCTGCGCCAGACCCTGCTGGAGCTGCAGGGCAGGGGGGTCCGCTTCAAGGACTCCATCCAGCGCTACAAGGGCCTGGGCGAGATGGACGCGGACCAGCTCGCGGAGACGACGATGGATCCGCGCCACCGCACCCTGCGGCGCATCAACATCAGCGATCTGGAGGCCGCCGAGAAGACCTTCGACCTGCTGATGGGCAACGAGGTCGCGCCGCGCAAGGAGTTCATCACCACCTCCGCGGCCACGCTGGACCGCTCCCGGATCGACGTCTGACCGCGCCGCTCCAGGCCCCCGGCCGCCCTCGCCCCGCCCCCG